>CAKSQT010000006.1 GCA_934486755.1 uncultured Eubacteriales bacterium
AAATACGCCGAAAAGACGCCGTTTTAGGCGAGTTCGGATTATTACCGCTTGCCTATTGTGACAGGTTCGAGTCCTGTCACACCAAAAAAGCGCAAAAAATAATGCGTAAATCCAAACCGGACTTACGCATTTCTGCTACTCGTTTAAAGTGATTGTATCACAAATTCAAAAAATTTTCAAATGCAAATTATTAAAAAATTTTTCGATTAAGCTATCAGCCGTATTTTTTAATGTCGGAGAAAGACACCTTTTCTGACTCGTCAGCTTCGCCTCTTATTTTTTTCTTGCTTAAAAGCCAATCGTAAACCTCGCGCGAAGAAAGAGCGGTTATCCACGAATCGTGCTTTACGTTTTCAAGCAGCGTCAGCTTTGCTTTCAGGTTGTTTTCCTGGGAGTTTATTGCATTGACCATTTTCTTGCTTTCTTCGCAGGAAACGCAGTCGTCTTCAATGCCGTGAAACGCCCATACATAGGTTTTGTGCAGCTCCCAAACGTTCCAATACATACCGCCGCCGCAGATAGGAACGATAGCGGCAAAGGTGTCTGGCATTGTCATAGCAAGCTGCCAAGTCCCGTATCCGCCCATGCTTGCACCCATAAGATACAGTCTCTCGCTGTCCACATCGCCGCGTGCGGCTATCATATTAACAAAATCCTGCAACTGCTCAAATATATCAAACCAAGAGTTTGCGTAGCAAAGCGGCGTGAAGCACAGAAAATCCGAATTTTCGGTCGGAAAAACAGAATATTCTTCATAAAACTGATTTTTTGACAGTGCATCAAGGTCGGCTTGCCGCGTGCCCGCGCCGTGAAGATAAATAAGGGTCGGCATTTTGCCCTGCGCGTTGTTCGGCTTGCTTTCTATGTATTCAATTTTTTTATATTTTTTAAATTCCATTCGCAACGTCCCCTTTTTACAGATTGCCGCTTAATTATATCATCAATGAAATGTAATATCAACAACAAACGTTAATAATTTCGTAATTATTGCGGACTATACTTAGTGTGGTGAGAATATGACTTTTTTAATTGTAACAGTTTCAATTTTGGTTTTGTTTTTCCTTATTATGCTGTATTTTTTCAATGTGGCGTTTATTCGTCACAGCGAAGACGGTATAGACGATATAAATTCCGAACAAAATCTGTTTTTAAGCCGTCATAAGGAGATAATCGGCGCGGGAATGGAGTATATTGATAAAAGTCCGCATAAATGGGTATATACAACGAGCTTTGACGGGCTTAAACTCGCCGCGCGTTACTATGATACGGGTTCGGACAGATGTATTATACTTTTTCACGGCTACCGCTCGTCGGCAAAGCGCGATTTTTCCTGCGCGGTAAAAATGTACTGCGATTTAGGCCTTAACGTATTGCTTGTCGACCAACGAAGCCACGGCAAAAGCGAGGGTAAATATATCACATTCGGCGTGAACGAGAGCCGCGACGTCATCTCGTGGCTTGATTTTTTAATAAAAGAACATCCCGAAACAGACAGTATATTTTTAGGCGGTATGTCAATGGGCGCTACTACGGTTCTGCTGTCAACGCGCTTTACATTGCCGAGCCAAGTTAAGGGAATAATAGCCGACTGCGGTTTTACCTCGCCGAAAGCAATAATAAAAAAGGTTGCTAAGCAGAAATTCTTTATAAGCGGAATAATTGTTATACCCATAATGGATATTTTGTGCCGTATATTCGGGAAATTCAGTATAAGCGGCATATCCGCCGAAGAAGCATTGAAACAAAGCGATGTGCCTATTCTGCTGATTCACGGCACAGCAGACAACTTTGTGCCGTGCGAGATGAGCAAGCAAAACTACGGCGCCGCAAGGGGTAAAAAACAACTTTATCTTGTTGGCGGCGCTGATCACGGAATGAGTTTTCTTGCCGACACAAAAGGCGTCGTCGGAAAAGTTTACGAATTTATTAATTCTTGCCAATCTGCTTAATCTTTTATTGACTTTTGCCCCCTTTGCGAATACAATATATATAATAAGAGTTGATTGGAAGTGTTGCAATGAAAAATTATTTAAAAATTGTCGCAATAATCGGAGTTTTTGCAATAGTTTTTTCTCTTTCTGCCTGCGACCCCGTGGACAAAAATTACAATTCAAGCAGCGACGTTTCATCAACCGAGCCTGCGGCGCACAAGGATAAGGATTTTAAATATCCCGAGATCAAATCCTCCGATACCGTTATTTCTAAATTTATAGACATAAGTATGTATGACGAGGAGAACTATTCTGACATATACTTAGGCAAAAAATTCAAGTTTGACGTTTCTTTTTCGTCAAGTCCTTTCACTGTGCCGACAACGTATAAGAATATGACCCGAAACGGTTGGAACCTTATGGACGAAGGCAAATATGACGCCGATTCTATGATACTCGCCTGTGAAACGGTGGAAACCCACTTTACAAACGATAAGGGCGTTATCATAACCGCATACTTCTACAACTCGTCAAATTCCTCGGTTAAGCTGAGCCGCTGCAACATCGTAAAATTCAGGATTGAAAATCAGTTCCTTTACGAGGGCGATGAAGTAAATCACGACTTTAATATTAACGGCGTCACAAACAATATGGCTATAACCGATGTTATCGACACGCTCGGTTCGCCGTCGCATTTCTACGCCGATTCGGAAGATATTTATTATCTCGATTACTTTGTCTCTAAGGACGACCGCCGCAACGGCATAACCGTTTACGTAAGCATTGCGGACGATTCGATAGTTGCCGTAGAATTTTCATATTATAAATAAAACCTAAAAACTAAAACGGCTGTCCCGACAAACGGAACAGCCGTAATTAATTGTTTAAAGAGGGGTAACGATGGAAAATAAAGATTTTTTTAAACCTGCCGATATACTGTTGCCGAAAGCCGACTTTGAAAAGTGGGCTGTTATTGCCTGCGACCAGTACACATCGGAGCCTGAGTATTGGCAAAAGACCGCCGAAACCGTCGGCAATTCAAAATCGGCATTTAATCTGATTTTGCCCGAAATATATTTAAAAAGCGATAATTCGCAAAGAATATCAAAAATCAATAAAACTATGCTTGAATATCTGTCTTCGGGCGTGTTTGAGGAATATAAAAATTCATATATCTACATAGAACGCACACTTAAAGACGGTGCCGTCCGCCGCGGAATAGTCGGCGTTATCGACCTTGAAGATTACGATTACACGGCTAAATCAAACGCGCCTATAAGGGCAACCGAAGAAACCGTTATAGAGCGGATACCGCCGCGCGTTAATATCCGCCGCAATGCGAGCATTGAACTGCCGCATATTATGCTGCTTGCGGACGATAAGGAAAAGACAGTCGTTGAGCCATTGCAAAAGAAAAAGCAGTTCTTTAAAAAGCTGTATGATTTTGAGCTGATGCAGAACGGCGGCAGTATTTCAGGCTATCTTTTAGACGAAGAAGCGGCACAGGAGGTAAGGGCAAGCGTTGCGCGCCTTGCCAAGGCTTCGGCTGACGGACCGCTGTTTGTCGTGGGCGACGGCAACCACTCATTAGCCACCGCAAAGGAATGTTACAGGGAATCGGGCAATCCCCTCGCCCGCTATGCGCTGGTCGAGCTTGTCAACCTGCACGACGATTCGCTTAAATTTGAACCCATATACCGCGTTCTGTTCGGCGCCGACCCCGAAAGAATTATAAACTCCTTCACAGCATACTGCGGCGGGCAGTCGGACGGCGAAAACGCGCAAAAATTCACCTTTGTAACCGCGGACGGCGAAACTACCGTTGCGGTAGCTCCGAAAGCAAAATTGAGCGTCGCGACCCTGCAACCGTTCCTTGACCGATACATAAAAGAAAACCCAGAAATAAAGATAGACTACATTCACGGCACGGATTCATTAAGAATGATTGCAAAAAGAAAAAATGCCGTGGGAATAATTTTTGACGGTATGGAAAAAGACGACCTCTTTGATGCGGTAAAGAGCGACGGCTCCCTGCCGAGAAAAACATTCTCAATGGGTCACGCAAACGATAAACGTTATTATATCGAAGCAAGAAAGATAAAGTAGGCAAGCGGTAATAAAACTGAACCTTTTACATTACTTCTTCACTTTTACATATTACCGATTATAAAAAAGGCGGCGCTATTCGGCGCCGTCTTTAAGTTTGCATTGCTTGCCTGTGTGGTCTATTGTGTAGTTGTCTTTTAAGATTAAGTCACTGATAAACACAAATTCATAGCCTTGATCCTTTAAACACTTCAAAATTGTCGGCAGCGCCTCGGGCGTATGCTCGGCGTCATTGTGAAAAAGGACAATACTGCCATTCGTAACCTTGCTTGTGACCCTACTGCAAATACTTTCGGCGGTGGCATTGTCCTTCCAGTCAAGACTGTCAACCGACCATTGAATCGTATGCATATTCAGACCCTCGACCGATTCGATAACGCAGTTGTCGTAATCCCCGTACGGGGGACGCAGCAATGTCGGACACACGCCCGTGATACTTTCTATTTTCTTGTTACAGCTTTCTATCTCGTTGCGCATCTGTTCCTTTGAAAGCTGCGGCATATGCGGGTGCGTGTTAGAATGATTTTGCACCTGATGACCCGCGTCCGACAACTGCTTTACCGATTCGGGATATTTATCCACCCACGCGCCGACAACAAAAAAAGTTGCAGGAACATCATATTCCTTTAAAATATTAATAAGCGTCTCGGTATCGTCATTCCCCCACGGGAACGGTCAACTAAGACGCTTACTCACTTATTTCGTTTTATTTGACTTTATTTTACGCCAAAGCAGCAAAAAAATCAAGCCGAATTTTTAAGTTTCGACTTGATTTTTTGTGAGTTTTTTAGGGTCGCAGTAGACCTTTGCGATTATAATTTTTACAGCGCCCTTTTTTTCATAAACGGTTATGGATTTTATATACGTCTGCAAAATCTTTCTTGTCAGCACCGTTAAATCCTCGTTTATAAGACCGTTTATCAAGGAATCACCCAAGTCTTTTTGACTTTCAGGCTTGCCGTTTTTCTTTTCAAGGTTTACTAATGCCCTGTTAAGCCTTTTTTGTTCTCTCGACAGACGTTCTATTTCTCGGTCAGCCTCCTGCTCGGTTATAATTCCCGCTACCGAATTGCGTATCCAAGCACGTTTTTGCTCCTGTAATTTGTTTATAGAATTCTTGTAGTCCTCTATTTCAGCGCTCAGGTCCTTCTCGGACATACGTTTTAAAAACTGTTCTTCCTTTACCCTCAACAAATTCAGTTCGTTTTTATAGTACTTGGCGTCGTTGCAAAGCTCGTTTAAAATGCATTTAGAAAGTATCTCCTCGCTTACAGTATGGCGAGTGCAGGCGTCTTTCCCAAGTTGGCGGTATTTTGAACATATATAATAGACCTTGTCGCCGCATTTATTCTTTACTAACGCCTTTTTGCAATCTCCGCACTTTATCATTCCTGCGAACAGAGAAATGTTGTCAAAATTTATAGTCCTCGAATTTCGTTCCAATAACCCTTTTACAATTTCAAACTCATCCTCTGTTATAATCGCTTGATGCGTGCCTTCTACAACATACCACTTATCCTCGTCTATTTGCTTTGTTTTTATTCTGATATTGCAGTTATCGTCAAACACCTTGCATTCACGGTCAAACTTTGACAGCTTGCTTTTCCCTTGCACCATTGCGCCCGTGTAAATTCTGTTATGCAAAACTTTGTTTACGGTGGAATAAGTCCACTGGCTTGTGGAGTCTAGTTTTTTTGAGTTTTTATAGTTAAAACCCTTAATATTTTTGTAGACGGACGGGCAGGGTATGCCGTCACGGTTTAAATCTCTCGCAATCGTAATCTTGCCCTTTCCGCTTAAAAATTCGTTGAAAATTCTTTTGACAACCGCCGCCGCCTCATCGTCAACAATCAAATGGTTTCGGTCCGAGGGGTCTTTTTTGTATCCATAGCTTGGAAAAGCTCCTATAAACTTACCGAGTTCCTGCTTTGAACGCACCTCGGCTCTGACCTTTTCGGAAATGTTTTGCGAATAAAATTCGTTTAAGAGAATTTTTATTTTCATTTCAAGACCGTCAAGGTCCTCCGCGCAGTTGTAGTCCTCGGTAATTGATATTACATTAACGTGATATTTGCTTATAAACCTGTTAATCGCAATCATAACGCCTGTTTGCTCTCTGCCGAAACGTGATATATCCTTTACTAACACTATGTCAAACTTCCCTGCGGCAGCGTCGCGTTCCAGCCTTTTAAAGCCGTCACGGTTAAAATCCATTCCCGAAAAACCGTCGTCGCAGTATTCTTCAACCAGTTTTAACTCAGGGTATTTTTGTAACGTCCGTTCAACTATTGCGCGTTGGTTGACTATTGAGTTTGATGCCTCAAATTTTTTATACTTTCCTTTTGAAACATCGTCCTTTGACAAACGCAAATAGGAAGCGGCTCGCCCTTTTAATTCCGTCACGCATATCCCCCCTTTTTGACGGTTTATTAATATTTATCGGTATAGGCTTTTATAATCCTAAGTCTTCCAATGTTATCCCTACTGCTTTTTCCGTAACCCTGAAAAATGACGGTGCGTTTTCATCCTCGTTGTATGTAAAAACAACCTCTGTAACAATTGAATCCAAATAAATCTCCCCCTAAAAAGAGTCCCTTTAAATTGTATTCAATGTACCCACCGCAATATTATTTCAGGTATCGGAAAAATCAGTTTAAGCAACACGGTTGCCGGAGCTTTTATCATTTAGTTTGACTCCTGAAAAACGCTCAGTAACCTCCAGAAAAGTGAACGCTTTGTCAGAACCGTTGTATTCAAATACAGTCTCTATTTTATTGTTTTTCATTTTCTCACCCCATTACTTAAAAATATCGTTTAGTTTTCATTTACAGCTGCGGCTCATCACCGCAGCTTTTCCAATTCAAATCAACTCTTCGCTTCTAAGGAAGAACCCCGAAAACATCATAGCCCTGTTCTCTGCTCTTTCCTTGGCTTTTAAAATATCCTCATTTAGCGGTATGCAATCATACATAGATGTGCCAGTGCCCGTGCTTAAAAGACGATTGCCATCAAACAACTCTGTCCGTGCGACTATCATCTTCGGATTGTCGAGAACGGATATTATGTTTGTTTTAAGCTGCGAATTCGGATATTTGAGTTTTAACCACTCTTTCCGCTGGCTTAATGTCAGCCTACCGCTTTCGGTTTTCATCACAGGCGAATACTTCCCTACTGCGTTCAGAGTGTTTATTGTGTTTACTGTCTTTTTCATAATTTCTTTTCTCCTTAGTTTTAAAAAATAATTTGTAATAAAAAATCATTACATACAAATTAAATTCCTTTTTTTAAAAACGTCAAGGAAATTAAGAAAATATTTTTAATTTATTTAAAGATATTTTCTGTAAAACTCATTCTCGGTTATATGCATATATTTCTTTGAAACCGGACTCTTTTTATTGTTGAAGTTCTTATTTATCAAATCCTCAACAGTAACAACATCCTTTTGCCTGTTGCTTGCGAATAGGTGTTTACATTTACAGTCCTTACAATTCCCGAGTTCGCAGAGTACATCATATTTGTTATACCCTGTTCCGTATTTTTGAATAAGCGCTGTTGTATTAAAGTTTGCTGCCTTTTTTACAAGTCTGTCTCCGCAGCAGCATTTATTCGTTGTTATGTACCTCAGCTCATTATCCGCTATACTGTACGGTATATTATACTCCTCCATCTTCTGTATGAACGGCTTATACATTTCGAGCTTTATTTCGGGTTTTAGATTCCAAAGAGCCGAAAACCAAAAATCGTCCTTGGTAAGATTGGTTGCGGCAAGAGTCTTCTCTATATGCTCCTTATTCTGAGGAACCATTTTAAGACCCTCTAAGGTTATATTATCCGCGTCCTTAAACATCTCTATAATATCCAAGGTTGTCTTGTTCGGTATAAACGGTTGTATTCTTATGCCCACCTTAAAACCTTTATCTTTTAGTTCTCTGTAAAACCTGTATCTGCTCTCTATATCGGGAACATTAGGTTCTAAGCTTTTATCGTTATTAACATTTGAAATACTTAGCTGGAACGAATGAAGCTCGGGTCTTATATCCGCTCCGTATACAGTATCCGATTTAGTGCTTATGAGAAGGGATATACCGTACTTATTGGTTATATCTATAAACTGTTTTGTTATATGGTAATCCTTTTCAAAATGGCAGAACGGGTCAGACATACCTCCTAAGTGCCACGTTATTCTATCCGCAATAAGAGTATCCAAAAGGTTGTCCTTCCTTACAATACCCTTATTGAGTATTCTGTCAAGGTTATTATCCAACCTTTTAAGGTCGGCGACCTTAAAGCAGTTATGCCCCATTATCTTTCTGTTATTGGAAAAACAATAGGTACAGCCGAATGTGCAGCCCGAATATGTATCTGCTCTTAACGGCACTCCGCATATCCCTATCTTACTTGATACTTTCGGTGTATCGAACCTTTCTTTTTTATTGTTATAATTATTATTCTGCATTAATAATTCCTCCTTCTTAATTTTATTTATTTCTCCGCTATTTCTGCGGAAACAATTCGTTTGCCAGAAATATATCGTCTTTTAAAGCTACTTGCGTAAAATTAAACTGTCTTTTTGTATAATGCATGTCAATGAATTTAACAGCAGTTTCTTCAAGTACTTTAAAAATATTTTCATCAAGCGGTAAAAGCCTTATCTGGCTTATAAGCCTTTTATCGTCTCTTATTTCGTCGTTTTCCCTGTAATCCAACAAGGGTGCAAGATTATCGCAATCATACAACGGTATTTTCTCAACCAGTCCGAAGTATTGGAGTATCGCAATACTTCTTGCGGGTTTTATGCTTTTCCCAAAACTGCTCTCTATATGCCTTGTGCTTGCAGACAGAATTGGTATTCCCTTTTTGTCTGTTTTCGGTCTTTGCAGGCACATAAGGTACAGTTTTTCTAAAAGCTTTAAGTCGTTTCCGATTATCCCGAAAGCCATAGGCGCCTGAGTCTCTATCCAGCCTATTATTTCGGTATTGTTTTCAACAACAGCTTTTACAGTTTTATAATACCTGTTACCCTCGATGTCCACTTCCGCATTAAACACCTGTCTTAAAAAATCCAAAGCATAATAGTAACCTTTTTTCTGCAATTCCATAACTATCTTTACAATAGTCATCGGTCTTGAATATTTGCAGTTGCTTGAAAAGCAGGTATAAAAGTATATACCGTTATGCTCCTTAATCTTTGCGGACGGGTTATTGTCACTATGGAAGATACAGCGGCAGTTCGCTTTTACACTTAAGAACCTTTTAAGGTCGTATGAAGTGAGATATTTAATAAAATCTTCTGTATCAGAAAATCCAACTGTTTCCTTAATACCGAGTACTTCCCTTAAATTTTCCCAATCGCCGCTCTTAATAAGCTCAACGTTAGTCATTTCTTTTCACCTCCGTTCTATCCTAAATCACCGATGAAAATGTTTTAAATTTGCATCAAGTACTAATAGAATATTTCTTTTTTTAAAAACGTCAAGAAAATCCAAAAAATATTTCAGACCCCGCAAGCCCGTATAAACAAAGGGAAAATCAGGCATTATGTATTTATGCTTAAAAAATTTTTTATAATTTACATATCGTTCATAATTTGCTCTTCATTTCCATTCAAGTGTTTCTGCAATTACAATTAAGTTAATATATTGGGGTACAGAGTATGTATATTGAGGTGCAGTTAAACAGAACAGTCAGAGAGAGTCTTTGATTTTCTTGATTCTCTCAATATCCGTACAGACCAACGGGTTATAAAAGTACTGACAGTTGCCGCCGTAGAAGATTCTGTTGATATTGGTACAGTGACTGTCTCCCTTGAACAGTGAAACAAGTTTTGCCTGTATTTCATTGCGTTCACGGATATCTGTAACAGGTTGTGCCATAACAAAGACCAGTCGATGCTTCTGATTTTTTACACTGCCCGAAAAGGTTTTGTAAATGAGATTCGGATATATTTTTTTGCTTTTGCATTTCTTTATGTTTGCCTTGACGGAAGAACCGTCATCCACGTCAACAAAAAACACATGCTGACTTTCAAAATATCCGTTCTCTTTCAGAATGGCAGGCTTTACCGTACAACCCGTTATTAGAAAATGTCTGAGCTTTGATACATCCATTGCTTCTCTTACAAAGTTCTTCTGTATACCTGCGGTTTCAAGATTATCCGGTTTTCTTTTAAATCTTCTTTTATTTATATTTACTTCAAATTCATTAATCATTTATTACACCTCGCTTTCACACAATAAATTTCCTAAATAAGCCTTGTTTTCTTTCGGATATTGAAAGTATATTTTTTATTTAAAAAACGGCAAGGAAATTTCGGATGTTTTTTCGATGTTTTTTAGATTCAAAATCCCGAAAGGTGCAAGGTTAAAGGAAAATCCGATAAAAAAATTTTAAAAAATTTTTTCAGGGCAAAAAAATACCCGACCGAAAGCCTAATTTACTTTCGGTCGGGGGGAATAATATTTGATTAAATATAAAACTACTCAGGTTTATTTGGCAGATGTTGCAACAAAAAAGTCAATATCCATTGTTAACTCTCTCTAACGACATTGTAGTGTAAAATATGTTATACTGTCAACTTAAATTAAACAGCAAAGAAATTAAGTCCCGCTTTTGCAGGGCCTATGTCAGTCTTATTCATTTCAATCTTCATCAGCATCAACATAATAGATTTGTTTCAGCATTTCGCAGATTACATTTTCAATAACCCCTAAATGTCCTGTCTTTGTCAAATACTCTCCGTTTTGAAGTGTTGTTGCTTTTCTGCCGCACTCAGCAAAAGCACTGTAATACTCTGAAATCTCTCTTTATTCTTTTGTAAATACTGTTATCCTTATAGGCGGTGCGTTTTCGAGGCAATTCAGTGTAAAGAAGTAATCACCGTCAGGTTCAAGCTTATTCGGGTAATCCTCTTCGAATTTCTTTACCAGCATTCTTGCAAGGTCATAGAAAATTTCATCCTTTTTAAGTATTTTGTTCATTTAAAACACTCTCCTTTTCGAAAAATAATTTGTATCAAAAAATGATTACATTCATATTAAATTTCTTTTTTTGAAAGTGTCAAGAAAGGTTAAAATTTTGATATACTCAAAATGAATATATTATAAAAATCGGCACTGCAAAAGCAGTGCCGACCGAAGAAAAAACAGAAAAACTTTAAAGGGGATTTTTTAGATTCAGTTGGCCTTTAAGCCCAACTGTTTTTTTATTGCAGAGTCAACTATTTGAAGCTGTGAATCATCTATATGAGAAATTTTATCATACAGACTTTCTCGGTTTACCGTTGTAATTTGCTCAGGGAGCAATATAGACGGTTTAAAGACCTGAATCATAACATGACAAGCCTTATTAAGCTTTTCAAGTCTGGCGCTTATAGGGATTACGGAATATATGCTTCCGGCGCGGTTTGCCTTATTATTAGATATAATAAGCACCGGTCTTACCTTTTCCATTATTCCTTTCCCGCAGCCGCTCACCGTCGGTACACGGCTCCAAAATATGTCTCCTCTTTTTACTGTATGTTGCATATTGTGCAACCTCCTCTTTTAAATTAGTTATATATATTAAAATAGCACAGCCAATGATTCCGTTTAAAAAATTAAAAAGAATCAAAAACTGCACTATGTAAAACAAAATTTACTTATTTTAAAACTACTACTATTTATATTGTATTTCTTTTTAAAAAAGCGTCAAGGAAATTTGAGAAAAATTTTTAAAAATTTCAAGTTTTAGTTCTATGATATACTTCTTTTGGGCATAAAATTACCCTTTTCATTAGACTTTTTGTCTAACAAAAAGGGTCTCTCCAAAAACGTAAGCGGTTAATGGTTTATATTTCATTTTTCATTTGTAAAACCCATTGCGGCGGATCTGTAACGGTTATAATCAATTCGCCGTTTTTATATTCAGCCACTTGATTAAAACCATTATAATTATCAAAGAAAGAGGCTTCATCACAATACGGCAAAATCTTTTCCAATGCTTTAAAACAATTTTGAAAACGCATTTTTACGGTATCAGGCGGAATATTATGTCCACCTTTTTCGACACGGTTTCTTATTCGTTTTAAACTTTCTTCCTCTGAGTCAAGACCTATATAATACAGGCGGATATAGTAGCCTGATTCCTTTGCTTTTTTGCAGGTTCTGCTTGTTTTATTATCCGAAAGAGTTGACTCTTGTGTAAAGTTATAACCGTTTTTCAAACAGTTTTCAATTTTATCGATAGCGATCTTTGCACCTTCAATGGGGTTATTACCATTTTCTGCTGTAATCTTATCAACATCTATTACAAATCCGAGAGACGATGATTGTGATTTCAATGAGCCTGTAAAACTGCTCTTGCCAACACCGTTTACACCACCTATAATGGTATACATTTTCAACTTATTTCACCTCTATATTTTTTATATTGTCATTGTAACACAAATTGCTATATTTAACCTTTCAAACCTTGATATATCTTTGGTTTCTGCTGTTAGGCTTATCGGGCACTGTCATTTTTACAAGCCCCTTTTCTATTGCAGGATTAAGATAGTTCTTTCGGAGCGTTTCTTTTGATTTGAGATTTAATAGCTCCAAAATGGCCTTTGAAGTATACGAAACATCATATTCCATAACCGAAAGCAATCTCTTAACATATTCAGTTAAGTTATCCTTTAAATATGCAGAAGAATTTAAAATTTCATCAAGTATTGTGTCTATTTGTTCCGCCATAAATTCTATAAAAAGGGTACTGTCTCCGTTTATATGGCATCTTGAAATAGCGTTATAATAGCCGTCCTGAAACTTTTCAATCTGACTTTCAATAGGAATGAATTCAAACATAGGCTTCCATTTGGCTAAAATTGCAGTATGCCAAAGCCGTGCCATTCTTCCGTTACCGTCGGAAAAAGGATGGATAAATACAAATTCATAATGAAATACGGCGGAAAGAATTAATGGATGGACTTTGTCTTTGGATTCTTTCATCCAATCAAAAAGATTTTGCATAAGCTCGGGCACAAGCCTTGCAGACGGTGCCATAAAGATACATTTATCCCCATTAAAAACCCCTTCTTCTCCCTTTCGAAAACACCCGCTCTCATCAACTATATATTTTGTCATTATGCCATGCAGGCGCTTGAAATCTTCTAAGCTGTAAATGTCCAACTTTCCTATCTGTTCATAGGCTTCATAAGCATTTTTGACCTCTTTTACCTCTTTTTGTTTTCCAACAACGGTTTTACCGTTAATTACATCTCTTACTTCATCAAGTGACAGGGAGTTTGCCTCTATTGCCAAAGAAGAATGAATTGATTTTATCTTATTGTTTCTTCTTAAATGCGGTTTTGAGTCCAAATTGGTACTTTCGGTAATCCTTCCGATTTTTTCGGAGATATCTGCAACAAGAGACAGTATCTTATCCGTAATCTTATAAGGCGGCGTATATGGCATATCAAATCCTCCGACTTGCTTATTGTCTTAATTATTATCTTACCACATAATTTACGATTTATCAAGTAACAAACAATTTTCCTTTATCGAAAATTCACCTCAAATAATGCCCTGCTATAACGTCTATTCTATCGTGCCCAAGCGCTTTGCTTACTATTCTCATTGCTCTTTTGTCGTATATTCTGCCCTTTAAATCCTTTCGGCAGACATATCTTTCTTCTTTCGGTATATCCTTTATATCTCTTTTAAGTGAGTTATACAGGTTTGTTGCAAAGATACTTCTATACTTATGTATCGGCGCTCTTGTATTCACCTTAACGAAAACTAAACTGTTGCTCGTGGTGTCTTCCATTCGGTAGATTACTTCTTTATCTCTTATCGGTATATATCTTATTTTAGCTCCCTTGCCTTTTATTCTAAGGCAGTATCCGTTATTTCTGTATTCAAGCTGATTACCCTTTAAGTGTTCAAGTTCAAATCTTCTGAGGCCTGTATTTATACAGAAATGTACTAAGTCTTTATTTCTTTCTTCCGAGAATGCTTTTTCTCTGTTTGTTTCTTCTCTTGACCTTACTATATCCGCTCTTTTTCTTTCAGGCAGCTTTGCAAGCTTATTTGACGGTGTTTTATACAGCTTTGAGAGTGAAGCAAGTCTTGTTGCGGCAGTCCAAGCGGAAGGGCTTTTATCTATATACTTTTGAATATATCTTTTTGCTCCGTTTATATTCTTTATTTCGGGGTGATATTTTTTAATCCAATCGAAGTAAAGAGATATTTGTTTAGTATATGTTTTGTATGTAGAGTAAGAAAATATCTTATCTCTTATTAAATCATTATACATTGGGATATAGTCCGATATATTATTCTCCCTTGCTTCTCTTTTAGCCTGTTCTTTAAAAGCATACTTTGAAGTACCGAAGGCGCACATACTGTCTATTCTTTTTAAAGCTTTATATTTTAAATCTCTTTTATTGTTTTTCATTTGACTTTTCCTCCCTCCATAATTTATTTTGTTAAGTTCGCGGCTGCAACAATGGCAGCCAACCGGTGGGTTATTTTAAATCGCATATATGACCGGCAGCTTTACGATTAAGAATTAGTTTTTTACTTTTAATTAAATTTAATTTTTACATTTCTTTCACAACCTTTCTAAAATTTAAAAAGCTCCAAGGACAAAAGCCCTCAGAGCAAAAATAATTTTTTTAAGATTTGATACTGTTTATATTATATTTAAGACTAAAAAAACGTCAAGTTTTATTGAATTTTTCTTTGTTTTTTACCTTAATTTAATGGATTTAAGTTTAAAAAAACACATATCCCCGTTTACCCGTCAATTAATCAACGGGTAAACGGGGGTAACGTACATAAAATTAACAATTGCGTAGTTCAGGGGCTGTCACAAGTGATTTCTCACTTGTGACAGCCCCTGTTCAATTCATTCAGCTGATATTTTTTAACGGTTACGGTTGTTCGTCGTCCCATCCGTCGCCCCAAACACCGTCGGCGTCGGGCGAACTCTTAATATCGGTACAGTAGATCTCTGCACTGCGCATAGTGCTGAGATCCATCATAGGAGTAATATATTCTTTTTTCATTTTAATTACCTCCTGTTTAACTGTTCTGATTGGCGATTACATACGCCTTGATAACTTTGACGTTAGCCGATACAAAGCTAAGTATGTCCTTGCCGTCTATACTGTCTATCTCTGCTGATGTAGTAGTGCTCCTGATAGCGTCGTTATAAGTAACATTGCCGTATTCGGTTGTGCCGACAATCGCCTTTGCCATTGATCTTGCAACGCTGTATACCGAGCGTATTGCGGTACCGCCTGTTATGTTGTTTCCGCTATTGGTGCTGTAATAGGTATATTCGTCGGTTCCGTTTGTGTAGATAACATAAACACGTGCGGCTATGTCTCTTGCACAACGGCTTTCGCTGAGCGCACTGTCCGAAAGCTGAGCTAAGAAGTTTGTCGGAGCTTTCTTTTCTGCGGTGTATTCAGCTTTGGCTGTTACCGCTTTGTCAGTCTCGGTTGTAAGCTCGCCCGTCAGCATATTCTGAGGAAGCATTACAACGCCCACTTCTTTGACATACCAACCCTCTGCCGCCGCCTTAACGGTTGCGGTAAACCTCAAATTCTGCTCTGTCGGCTCGGACGAGGTCTTTATTGTAGCGCCGTCAATAGTCGGACGGAGCGCGGTATCAACCGCGGCATACTGTGCCGCAAGAGCAGCTGCTATGTTTGAGTTATTGTAAGCGGCTACGGCAGTTTCAAGCGCTTCGAGCTTTGTTAAAGCGTCGGGCGTTGCGGTTGAAACCGCGTTAATATTCTCAATGGCCTTTATAACTGCGCTTAACGCCAAAAGATTTTCATAGTTGCTCTGATATTTTGTCTTCTGTTCGTCGGTAAGGGTTTCGTAAACCGCAAGAGCTGCATTTACATTTTCCTTATCGGAAACAGCAACATTGGATACCGTCTTTGTGTATGTATCCTTATAAGCTTCAAACTCGTCGGAAGCCGTTTCGTCAACATACTCAATCGCAAGTGATTTAAGCGAAGAACCGCTCGGCAGAGTTGAAGTTTCAAAGCCCACGTTGAATATGTCCGTCTTTAAGGTTGCGTTTTCATCGGGGTATACGGAAATAAGACTTGCGCTTCCGTTAATACCCGCCTCAGGTACGGAGTATTCAAAGTTCATATCAATGAAGTTGGCTTCATAACTCTGATTTTCGTGCATTTTGCCCTTTTCGCCGCTGTAATATGTATAATCATAACTGAACCTAACCTTTAAGGTTATTGTTCCCGTCAGCGCCGTATCGTTTATAAAAGCGGGGCCTACCATCCAACTGTAATTACTGTTTATGCCGCCTGCAACCTTGCTTACATTGTTAAAGAACATTCTTGTTCCGTCATAACCGAATTTCAGATTGATGTACTGACCGTCGGCATCGTAATAATAGAACGGGTATTTGTCCACAGTTGTTAATTCCGACATATTCACGGTCAATTCATATTCCGCGCTCTTAATACGCTTATTGCCGCGTTTTGCTATCGTTCTGTAATCGGTTTCGCCCCAAGCGCCGTCAGCCTTTGTATAACCGCTGAAATCATCATAAATAAGCGCGCCGTCGGCATTGTAGTATATGCTGTTGCAAAGTTCTTTTAAGAAATCCGCAAGTGAGGCATATTCCGTGCCTTTATCGGTATTGAACTTTTCGGTAACTTTTGCCTGAGCAGATGCGTCAAGCGCGTTAAAAGCGTTCAATGCGTTTGCAGCAAGCGCAACATTATCCCTGCTTACGGTTTCGGCAGTAAGGGCAAGCGCGTCGGCGTTTGCGGTCATATAACCGTCAATTATCCCGCCCGCCAACTTTTCGGCTATTATATCCAACTTTGCCTTCTCGGTTACGAGTAAAGCCTTTGCCTCTTCCGAAAGAACATTGTAATCATTTATAGCGGAATTGTATGCGTCGGTATCGGCCGCAGTGATATCGTCTGCATTTTTATTTAGAATATCGCTGTGCGCCGTCCTGTAATCATTTGCCAACTGTTCGGCTGATTTATCATATACATATTTGAGGCTCAAATCATCTACATACATTTCTTCGGTTGTTCCGGCGACAAACCCGACCTGTGTTGCTTTTGAAGCAACGTTTTTGTTAAAATCACTGACTTTTTTGCTTATTACAGCGCCATCAACCTTATCTACTTCTGTATTTATACTGCTGACTATACTGTTTTGTATGTTTGAATCTTTAAATGTACAAGAAACAGAATTTGAAAGATCGCTGAAAGTAACGATTACACCGTCTTCTTCATAAACAACTTTGAAATTGAGATATTTAAGTTCTGCTCCGTTGACAGTTGCCGCTACCGGTTCCAACTTATCGGTTGACGGCTGATCAAAATTCTTGTATATCCGCTTATAATCTCCGGCGGAAGAGTGGAGCGTTTCGGTTCTTACCGAACGCAATCTGAAATACAAACTATTTCCCTCAATATAAGGGTACACCATATCGACATTGCCGTTATCGATATAGTTAAACGCTATATAAGGGGCATTTTCATTTTTCATGAAATTCGGAGAATAAAGCCTGCCGGAAAATTCTTTGAGACCAATCACATTAGATCCATCTGTTCCGGTAAATCTATAAGGTGACATAAAATCCGCAAATACTGTCTTTTTTCTGTAAACGAGTTTATCGCTCTCCGAATCATAACACCACAGCGTAATCCAACTGCCGTTTTGAGAAGCACGAGTAAGTTTATAAGCTCCGTCAAAAACACCCTTTTTATCCTCAGACACGTATATTGTTTCTGTTGAGCCTTCACTCATATCGGCCCTTTCCATAAAGCCTTCCATACCCGTTGTAAAGTCGGAACGTTCATAGACGAGATTCGATGTTGTGCCGAAATCCTCTGTTACGGTTTTTTCCGCCGTTGTCTCAATTGCCGCATTTACCGGCAGAGCGGCAACCGTGCCGAGCAAAAGCGTTATTGAGGTAACAAGCGATAATGCTTTGGAAAATTTAGAATTTTTTATTTTCATAAATACCTTCCTTCCCGAATTTTGTATTTTAATTATACTGTCAAATCCCGACAAAATAAATCATCAGGATTTGACATTTACGTATAAAATTGACCTCTTTACCAGACTCCGGGCATCCAAGTGTTGATTTTAGTGTAATTTTCACCGGATAATATAAACTTCCGTATCTGATTGGCGTCTTTAAGGTCAACCTTGCCGTCCTCGTTCACATCGCCGTGAGACAGCTGTTCGTCGGTCAGCTGTACCTGCCCCATAACATACATTTTAATTAAAGTTATGTCTTTCAGGCTCACTCTTCCGTCAAGGTTAATATCGCCGAGAGCGGGGTCAGCGGCCGTTTGTTCAACATACAGTTTAGGACTGCCGTGTTTGTTTATCTTTCCTTCGATATACTTTGCGGAATATGCTTTTTCACACTCTAAATCATTATTACGTATGAGTACATTGTTTCCATTGCTCTCGCTCATAGTAATATTGATACCGATTTTATCCGTGACGTCCGTTACGGTGTTGTTTTCGTAAATTACGCCTTCGATACCGTTTATGGCTGTACAGTTCCAGAAACCGAAAGAATATCCGTCCAGATAATTGTTTCTGAAAGTTATTGCCATATTACCGTAGGTCTCACTGCCCCAGGCAATATATTCTATCGTGTACAGTCTGTCATAATCCATCTCAAAAAATCCGCCGACGACTTCGCCGTGCATATAGGTCTTTTGTTCATATCTTCCGTTTATGTTGGACACGTACCAAACCGGACCTTCGTGGTTATTGAAAATCTGACCTTGGTGCTCTATATGCTTATTTCCGTCGAACACCGAGTCAACCATAGCGCCGTAGGTTCCGCACGCCGCACCCGAACGCCAGGTATTTTGTATGAAATACATTCCAATACGCGGTCTGCTGAAATTAATTTCACTGTTGCGGTTCGGGTTCACTTCAAAGGGTTTGTCAACCTTAAACAGATTGCCTTTTTGCCAGACAATCGTTCTCGCCTGACCTACACCCTGACCGTTAGTCACAAATACAGAGTATCCGTCATATGTCCCGTCGTCAGGTGTTGTATCTGTAAGTTTAAAGGTTGTGTCTCCCGCGTTTTCGGCTCCGCAAATTTCCGGTTTATCACCGACAAACTGTATCGACTTTTTCATCGCCCAGGGGCTGCCGTCGGTCGTCATAATTTCGCGGTTGTTGTTATATTGCGGTCCGTAGGTGTTCCTCGCAAAATACAGATGATTTGCGTTCGGGCCCACACAGGTGTTAGCCATCTCGGAGTTTTCAAATATAACATCGGAGCCGCCGAAAGTCGACATTCCGCCTCCGTTACCCATATTGAAGTTATCATATTGTGCATATGAATAACCGTTGGAGAAGAAGGTGTCGCAATTGCGGTTATACACATCGGTCTGAACGTCCGTTATATGTATGTTAGAACCGTATTCTTTGCTGCCGCTGTTCAAATTATAGAAATTATTGCTGTTAAGATTATAAAACACCTTTTTCGCCGTTTCGGCAAGATTGATGGCATATGCTTCATTTGCCGTTATGCCGATAAGACCGCCGCCCGCACCGGAAGCAGAACCGATAGCAAAAGATTGGAAAAACTGAACATTGCTTATATAGACGTTGGAATTTTTCTCCCGTGAAGAAGGCTCTATACGCAATGCCGACGCTACTCTTGAAGCAGCAAAATAAATATCCTTGATTTCGGCATTGCCGAGAATATTAATATTTCCTTCCGGCAGACAGTTGGTGTCCCAGCGCCTTGCAGTCCATAAAATTACGGTTTTATCGGAGCCGTCTCCTATAAGCCGCACATTTGACGGTATTGCAAGTTCCGCAACCATACGGTAATCTCCGGTAGGAACATAAACCGTGCCGCCGCCGTTTTCCGCAGCCGCCTCAAACGCCGCCAAAAACGCAGGCGTATCGTTGGTGTAGCCGTTTCCTGCCGCACCGAAAGCCCTTACGTTAAATACGTCGGTCGGCCACGAATCACGTATGGGTTTTATAACTTCCACTTCGTAAGGGGTTGAATATGCGGTGGTATCGCCGTAGCCGTTATGAACATAAACGCAATATTTGCCGAGCCTGAGTTCGGGGAGGTGCGCTTTTATTGAATAATCGTCCTGTATTTCGATATCGGCGCTGTTAACCGAGATTATTTCTCCGGTTTCCTTGTTTTTCAACTTAACGGTAGGAGCATTTACGCCGAGATTATTACCTATTATCCTTAGATATCCGCCCGAAACGGTACACTTACCCTCGTCGCCCTGAATTGAACGGACGCGCGGCAGGTTAAGGTAAATTACCCTGTCGTCATAGCCGTGAATTTTATTTTTCAGTTTGACGGCGTATATGCCCTTTGACATTTCTTTGGGAACGGTAACATTTATCGACAAATCCGATTTTTGCAGAATCGGCAAATCCTGTGCCGCCGTTTCATCGAAGGTCGGTTCCTTTACCGTTTCCGGGTCATAATTTAATGTTGCGGGATTATTATAGTTTTCCTGCAATATATAACCGAGTCCGCTGTTATCGTCGCTGAGACGGTATATTTTTGCGCTTTCGACCGTTTTCACGAGTTTTTCGCCGCTTATCGTTACGCTGTCGTTGGGATTTAAGAAGGTGTTGCCCTCATAATAAACCGATATTTTGCCTACTTCATTATTTACGTCGAAATCACCTTCGGTAAATTCAACGCGGAAATTATCAACATAAGCCTCTCTCGTAAAGTTATTGTATACGGACATTCCCATAAAACCTAATCTTCCGCCGAGATTGTAATTTATCTTGCCGCTTACGGTTGTGTCGTTTTTATCCATAACCGTTACTATTGCGTCGCCTCCGGCGGAATATGATATCGTAAAATGAATCCAGCCGGAATAATCAATATCAATTCCCATCCAAATCGCGTTACCCTGTGAAATGCCGTCGGTATACTTTTTAAAATGACATACGTCTTTATCAAGGTGTACCGTTGTATAATTTTCATCGTCTATATATGAAGCGACAAAAGCAAACGGGGTAAATATATTATTGCCGTCAGGCAGATATAAGTCAAAACTCACGGTTGTCGGCTGACAATATTTCGGCCACCTTGCATCCGATACCAAAAATACCGAATTTTTGAGTTCGCTTGTGTGCCAAACGTGATTGTCTCCGCCGTTTATGGGGTCGGTCGCAATCTCTTCATAACCGTAGGTTTCATCTTTTATGTTTTTGAACCCTTTGCCGTCCTCAAAATTATAGACTATCGGCGCCTTATCATAATCGTTTACCGGAATTTCATAGTCAAGCGCAGCGTTCAGGCGTTCAACTATCGCCGCAAATTGTCTGTTAAGCACTATTTTTTGTGCAAAGGTAAGTTGCCGATACTCGTTGATAATATTTTCATAGTCCCCTATATCGTTATTCGTAATATCCGCAATTTCCTTTGATATTTCAGCGGAATATTTTGCTTTGAAGGCTTCCGACGCGCTGTCTGCCGAAAACCCGAAGAAGCCGGCCGCCTTATCAAAATATCCGATATTTGAAAGCACAGCTTTTGCATTATCCGAAACGGCGTTGTAGGAATTCTCATATTCCGCAAGTTCCTCGTTTGTAAAGGTGCTTCCCAATAAAATCAAACTGTTTTCGTTTTCAAATCGCTTCGCGTCGGTAATATCGTTTGAAAGCAACGTCATTGTGAAATTGTCTATCGTAACATCGCTTTTGCCGCTGACGCTGCCGAACGCAAACTGTTTTGTTGTTATGTTTTCGTTTTCATAGTTTTTAAGTTGATAGACAGTTTTAACGGTTGCGGTTTTACCGCTTACGGTAAACTCGCCTACAACAATGATTATGCGGCTTTTCGCATAATGGCTGTAATCGTATTTAATGAATACATCCATTTTACCGTCTTGGGGCATTGCGCAACTGTATGCGGGTCCGCCTTGATCATTATCCTCTACCCCGTTTCCGCGGTCCATTATTCTGAATATGTATAGCGTTCCGTTATAATTAAGATACCTGAATCCGAGTTTGGACGCCGGTACGTTACCGTACTGCTTTGAGTAGATTGCATATATGTGCGGATTATCCGTCACCGAATCCACCACTTTATTGAGATTCATTGTAAATGAGACCGACTGCGGCAGTTTGCTGCCCGTAATTCCGTCCCGAAAAGTCACAACTGCGGGCGGTGTGCCGTTTTTAACCCGCGCAGGCGTCATTACTCCGTTTTCATAAGAATTATCCTGCGTAATTACGGTTTTGGAGTCAACCGTCTCCTCTTTCCAGAGCGCTTCGCTCCTATCGGGGTCCGAAAAATCGTCAGACACCTCATCGGAAGCGTATTTTTCCTTGAACAACTTATAGAGTTTGCCGTAAACCGCCCTTACAAGAAACTTTGTGTTTGCGTTGAATTTGTCAAACTCACTCATCGCGGAGGTAAGCAATTTATAATCTTCCCCGTTCAGAGAATCGGCGGTCTTTTCGGAAACAGCCGCGTATTTGGCTGTATACTCCGCTGCCGTTTCGTCATCCGCCATACGGAATGTATAATTTATATTGTCCGCCGACGCAATGCCGTCGGCATTGGCGCTGCCGATACCCGCCTTAAAGTTCTCTTTAAGGGTGTACGAATCGTTAGGCACTATCGCAATATATTCGTCAAGTACCGTCGGGGTCGGCATTTTATCTGAGGTTACAACCAGAGTTACGTCAATATACGGCGACTCGGCGCTTAACTTTGAATAATCATATTCCGCTTTAAAGTGAAAAGTTCCCTTTGTATCCGAACCGTAGTCCAACTGTTTGTTGGGTCCGTAACGCCAACTCTTATTATTGTCGATATTGCCCGTTGCAAAACCTCTTAGATACATTGCGTTTTCCCAGCAGTAAAGCAATATTGAAAACGAAGAGCCTTTTTCATCGTTGTAGAGCGTTACGCTTGCCGTATTTGAATTTGAATATGTAAACGTAACGTCGGTCTCAAAGGTTTTAACGCCGCTTTGTTTCCACCAATTATCCTTAACAACAGTGGAGAAACCGCCTGCCGAAGCTGCAACCACAGGTGCAAGAGCGCCGTTTTTCACCGAAGAGGGAATCGTAATCGGGTCTTCGCCGTTTTTAACGTCCTTCCATTTGACTAAATGCCCATAGGATTCCGAATATGAAAAATCCTCTGTTTCAAGCCACGTTTTGTCTTCCGACATTGCCGGTATAAATACGGAGAAAACCATACATAAGCACAAAACCGACACTATCAGTCTTTTAATATTTTTCATATATACTTTTCTCCTTTCTAATAGGTTAATTTTCCGAATTCGTCAAGATATTTCGGCCGTTCGGTATCCCAGCCGCCGCCGATTATATTATCATAATCGCCGCCTATCAGGTCTTCCAGTTTTACAACCTTAATATCGTCGATCTCGACACAGCAGTTGTCGCCCGAAAATCCTATCCCGCCGGTACCCTTTACTAATTCGGTATCGTCGGTATAAGAAATTATTTCCTCGCCGTCCCAATAAACGGTTATAACGTTATCGAAGGCGCGTATCGTAACCGTGTGCTCGGTGCCTATTTCCGAAAGATAATCAAACGGTTTTGTTGCCTTGATTTTGGTATTTTCTAAGAATAACGGGCCGCTGTCGTTTACGCAGTTTCGCTGTCCTATTATCACACGCGGATTCAATGCCTTATTTACCGCGTTATTCGTTGCGTCGCTCAGAAAACCGATATAGTAATCTTCGTTACCGTAAATTTTAAAGTCGGTATGTCTGATATAGAAATAAAGTCCGTTTACAAGGTTAAACGAAGTGTCATTTGTGAACCGCACCTTTGCGGACATTTCATAATCCGTCCAATCCTTGCTGCCTGCGTAGAAATAGTCAAGATTCGATGCAAAATCAAGTTTTAAATATCTGTTCAGCGCAACCTCATCGGTATATATCTCATAATTATTGCCAGTTGTGCGCCATATCGGGTTGGTAACCGATTCTTCGCCGTCGGTAATGGAGTTATCGGTAAATGTTTCGCTTAAAAGCACATCCTCCCCGACGGGCGGATCCTCAGGCAGTTTTATTTCAGGCTCTTCCGTACCTGAGGACGAAGGCTTATCCTCCTCAGGGTTTGTTACAAGTTGAGTACCCTCCGGCGCCCACAACTCATAATTAACATTACGGAATTTCGCCGTATATTCGGTACCCCTGACGGTTGAATAGACGGATACACCGAAATAGATATAATTACCCTCCGCCGCAAACGGCGCGGTACAATAAAGTGTATAGGATTTATCGCCGTTTTTCATATAGTAACAGCTGATTTTATTCTTTTCGAGAACCAGTTTAAACTTGGCGGGGTAAAACGACGCGGTAGATATTTCGGTCGCCTTGGTAAGTGATGAATCGGCGCCCTTTACCGCCCTGTGAGTAGTGCAGATGTAAGCGGGTCTGAAATGCATACTGACATTTGCCGCCGCGGGGTCAAGGCTTGAACGAATCATCAGACCCGCGCCTGCGTTAGGAGCCGAACCGTCAAAGGAAAGCATATCCGTTTCACAGGTGAAGGTCGCCTTTTTGCCGTAGTTGAAATAATACTTTTTATATGCGAACGAGAATGAGTCCTTGCCGTACCAAGTAGCCCAACCGCCCGATTTAAGGGTATACACGTCGCCGTCCTTTGACATACTTCCCGTATTGCCCCAGATTTCGGTTCCGGCAAAATCCTTGTCGGTTCCTATTGAAGCATACTCCAAATCGGAAATACCTGCACCCGAATCTATTTTCTCGTTTTCGGCGCTTACCGACAGCGAAAATACGGCGGCTCCCGTAACCAAAGCCAAAGCAAGTAAAAGAGATAAAACTGATTTAATTTTATTCTTCATCTGTATCATCTTCCTCCTTTAACTCATCTGCCGCAGATGTTTTTCGTTTTCTTGTTTTAACAACCGCAAAAACGGTAAATCCGAATGCTCCGAGCGACAGCGCCGCCAAAATTATCATTCCTATAAGTATAGGTGTGCTTTCCTTTGCAAGATATACCAAACGGCTTACCGTTTTGGTTTTGCCGCCGCCTGAACTTGAAGAATCCGAAGGAGAATTCTGCGCCGTGTTCTGACCGCTGTTCGGCAAAGTTGTCGCGGTTGTGTTGCCCGCGCTTATACCGCCGGTCGTATTGGCGCTCATATTCTTTATAAGCGGTAAAAGTTGTCTTGCCGCCTCGACCTTCGAGGACAGCAAAGCCTGCTCCTTTTGACCGAGTTTTGAATACGATTGAAGCATTATGTTTATTGCAAGTTCATCATTTATTTTAACGGTAGAGCTTGTGAGCATAAGCACCTGCAACCACTGATTTTGGAAAGCAAGGACATTGTTTCTGACCTTGACGTTTTCCTCATTTTCGGAAAAATATTGCAAGCATTTTTCCTGAACCGCTTTAAGTTGCTCGTAAAACGTTTTCAGGCTGTCTTTTGCCCGGTCGGACAGGGTATCGTAAACCAGCATTGCCTCGTCGAGAACCACCATATAGTCTTCGCAATTATTTCTGAGTTCATTGTCCGACACGCCGAGACATTCTCCGTATTTTTCCTTGTAATCTTTTATCTCGTTCTCTATATCGCGGTTTTCCTCGTCCTCATCAAGAAGTTGCTGCATACGCTTAACAATTTTTTCGTATGCCGTCTTTTTATCGGAAGGAACGTACCTCCATTCATTATCGGCAAGCGTTTTCCGATCGGTCTTCATTGCCTTGACCGCGTCGCTGTCGGCAAGCGTCATTTTATCAATATCGAGAGCAAGGGTCTTTTTATTGCGCTCAACAAATTCCGCCGCCTTCTTTTTAAGTTGTTCAACGGTTGCGTTCTCGGCAAGACGGTTATACCTTGTCTGCGCGGTAGAAAGCCATTCGTAATGCTTTGGATACTCATTCTTAAACTGCAACTTCTGGCTCTGACTCAAAGCGTCATACAACAGCTTTGCCGCCTTTATATCGCCCTGCGAATCAAGCGTGATGTTTTCAAGCCTTGCGGCGGCTTTTATAAGCTCGTTGGAAACGGCTGTTTTTGTAAGCGTGTAATTTACGGTTGAGTTTTCAGCCGCGAATGTTATGTCATTCTGCGATTTCGATGTATCGAAAATTGAACCCACGGTAAGCGAAAACGTTCCTGCCGAGCCTTCGGCGGCGCTTTCCTTGGCTTCAAAAACCAGATAATATATCTCGCCGTTCATTTTTGAAACGGGATTGGTAGTATCCATAGCAAGAGATACAAACGAGCCGCTGTCGTAAACATTTACGGACATATCGTCGCCCATAAGCGAGAAGGACGCGTTCTTTGAAAAACCGAGCAATGCCGAATCATAAGCCACTTTTAAAAGCAGACCGCCGACATTTTTATCGGTTTTTACCGTTATCGGAACATACAGCTTTTTTTCGCTGTTTTCCGCTATGTTAAAATCGTCGGCGTTTACATAGGATTTGCCGGCGGCGTCCCACTTTTTCAGTCCGAGATTCAAAACCGCCTCAGGCGTTTCGGCACTCACACAAAAAACGGAGGTAATTACTACGGTAAGCGCCGCCAAAACCGCAACAATTTTAAAATTCGCTTGCTTTTTCATTCAAAACCCCCTCCGTTTCTTTGTTTTTCTTTAAATAAAGCATTGCCAGCAGAATGTTTGACGCTATATTAAGAAGTATTACAAATGCCAAAATACACATTACCGCAATCTCTTTAGCCGTAAATGCCGAAGACGCCGATACCGCAGTCACACCGCCTTCAACAATTTCAAGACATTTTTCAAGTTTTTCCGTAAGTTCGCTTGAAATATATCCGCGCATTTCATCATCAAGAAAATCGTAATCCTCTTTTATAGCACTTACCGTTTCAAAATCTTTCTCGGTCAGTTTGTCCGGCGACGGGAGTTTATCTATACGGTCGCTTATATCGGCAACCATAAGCGTTTCAAGCGCCTTGTAACTTTGATTGTATTTCACAAGGGCATTGGGATCCAATTCGTCCTGCTGTAAATCGGTCATTTTATCGTATATTATTTTTGCTTTTTTTAAATCCGCCTTATTATCAAGCGTTATAAGTTCGGCTGCGGGGAGTTTTTCGACAATTTCGGAAAATTCCTTCATTTCCTCCTCGCTTGCGCCTGTCGGAGCCTGTTGTTCTTGACTAGGCGCGTCGGTCGGACTTTGCGTTCCGCCCTGAGCACCGCCCGCCGTTGCCGCAGGCTGTGCGGTTGACGGTGTGCCGTTCATGGCGCCTACCGTGTAATTGCCGAGCGTAGGGCATTTTTTAGCAGCCGCCAAAACAGGAATTTCACCCGAACAATCCCAATCGGCAAGTGACGAGAACGCCGCCTTTACATCTGCCGCCGAGCCTGAATTAAATCCGAAGCCTGCGGCCCCACCTATCGTAAAAGAGTTAATTGCGGCGTCTCCTGCTGCCGATTCCTCTATTCCGCCTTTTCCGCCCTTCACGTAGCAGTTGGATATGCTTACGTTTTCACTTTTTCCTATAAATGCCATATCGCCGGATACGTTTGCGTAACAATTTGTCACAACCGACTGAGTGGTAAAGGCGATAAACCCGCCGTACCTGAACGGAGCGCCCTTTACACTGCCCTCGCTGAAACACCCGTTTATGGTTGAGTTGTCTTTTGCGTATCCGATAAATCCGCCGACATTCCATTTGCCCTCCGTACTTACATTACATAATGAATATGAATTTATAATCGTACTTCCGCAACTTTCGGCAACGAGCCCCGACACATTGTTGCTTTTTGCCGATATTGTACCTGTTGACGCGCACCCCCGTATAGTTGAGTTTGTGGCTCTGCCGACCAGTGCGGCGGTCGGCTGATCATCCATTCCGGGCTTATAGTCGCCGTACTGAACCGCTCCCGTATGGTCACCTATGTTATCGTTTCCTATTTTTACGTCCAAAACATATATATTGGTGAACTGGGCCGAGTCGGAAGCGCCGAACAGCGCCGCCTCCCATTTGCTCTGCCCCTCGCCGATATACGGCGTTTCGGCTGTGTGGATACTTAGGTTCTTAATTGCGTATAAAGGATATCCGTCTGTGTTAAGATCGCATACAAAACTTCCCTTAAAAGGTTTGGCTATTGTTCCTATCGGCTTTATATTTCCGAGTGACGACATATCAACGGTTGCGTTCAGTTTATAGTGCGCCGACAGATTTTCACGTATGGCAACCAACTGTTCGGCGGTGGTTATAAGATATGGGTCGGCGGCAGTGCCGCTGCCGCCGCCGAAAGAGGCTGCGGCGGACGGAATAACGCCCAATATTCCCAACGCTAAAACTGTTGCCGTAAGTACCGAAATAATTTTACTTGATTTCAAGCATTTTACCCCCTATTTAATATGATTATCCGCTTGCTTCTGCATAGCCTTGATGGTATCCGCCATTCCCGCAGAATTAAGATTGTCGGTCAGTTTCTTTATTGTGGCGTCTACATCGTTTGCTACGCCGAGACCGAGTTGTTTTTCATATTCGTCATTTGCCGATTTCATATTTGTAAACTGGATTTTATAATCCGTAGTGTCGAACGAAAATCCGTAAAGATATGTTTTCTTTATATTCGGAAGGATATTTTCGTAATAATTTTTTGCATATTCCAAATCGGCGTTTGTAAACGGTGCTACCGCGTACATACCGTTGAGCATATTTCCCATTACCCAGCCGGCTATGCCGTATTTGGAAGAAGCCGAGCCCTGACCGCTGTAATCCCTTGCTTTTATTTCGGTATCCGAAATCTTATCATAGTGTACGCCCTCGATTCCGAACGTCATAAGATTAAGCAGATCCGCTCCCTTTTCGGTGCGAAGAAGTTCCAAAAGTTTCATAGCCCTCACGGGATTTTTGGAGGTTGCGGGAATAGAAAGATATGTCATGAGATCCCCTATTTCATAACTTGCTTTAATCTGATTTTCCTCAAAGGTTATTCTTACATTTATACCGACCGCGTTTTCGGATATATCGGAGTCTTTAAAATCTATACCGTTAACATTTGCCGCCATCCATATTGTTGCTCCGTTCTTCGGTACCGTCCCTGTTAAAACATCCTTGTTTATAAAGCCTTCCTTATACCATTTTTGCATATACTTGCAATATGTTTTAAATTCCTCTGTTTCGTGCCAATCTATTATTTTTACGTTTGTTTCATACGGGTCATAGCAGAGGTTTGAACCCGTTCCGCCGACGAATACGTAACCAATCTTAGCGGGGCAGTTTTCCCACATATAACTTGCGTAAATCTCGGCATAACCGGTGGCTGCTTTTGCTTTAACAAGCGCTTCGTCAATAAGTTTGTATATCTTTTCGGTTACGTGCTTCTTACCTTTCATTTCGGCAATTGCGGCGTTTGCGTCAAAATACGGCTGCATTTCCTCACTCAAACAAATTGCCTTGAATTTGTTACAATGGGTCTGAACGGCGGGAATCGCATATAACTTGCCGTTCTGAGAACCGGAAAGATACAGGTCGGAATACAACTTATCTCTTTCTTCCTTTATTGTCGGAGCATATTCGTCTATAAGAGAATCCAACTCGATATAGTTTCCGTTTCTTATTTCGGTAGAAAGGTTGGTGGCAAAACCGGAATGAGCAATGTCGTAAACGTTTTTGCCCGACATATAAAGCGCCCATTTATCACTCATAGCGCCGTCGCATATCAATTCCAGCTTTGTATTTTCAAGATATTTCGGGAGCATTTCATTGATTTTATCGTTGACAACGCTCAAATCGGACTGCGTTTCCCAAGGAACTATGAATTTAAGCGTTACCGAGTCGCCGTTATCTTCATAGCTTTTACTTTTTCCGCCGCAAGCGGCAAACGATGCGGTCATTAAAGCCGCAAGGGCAAGTGATGCAATTCTTTTAAAGTGTTTCATGATAAGACCTCCGTAATATATATTTTTAATTTATAAGAACCTAACCCTTTACCGCGCCGATCATTACGCCCTTTGAGAAGAACTTTTGAAACAGCGGGAAAATTACCATCATCGGCACCGCGCCTATAACACAGACCGCAAATTTGAGGGTCTCTGTGGGCGGCTGAGCGACATCTATGCCCATTTGCAGGATTATTTTTTTAATCATTTCCGCCTCCTGCAAATATTTTTGCAGAAGATACTGCACGGTATAGAGCTTATCGTCCGTTATATAATAAAGCGAGGCTAAATAATCGTTCCACGCGTCAAGCATACCGAACAGGAAATATGTGGCGATTATCGCCTTTGAAAGAGGAACAACTATTGACGTTATTATCCTGAACTCCGAAGCGCCGTCAAGCCTTGCGGACTCAAACAGTTCAAGCGGAAGCTGGGAGAAGAATGTTCTGAATATAAACACCGTCATACCCGAAATAGTCCACGCAAAGAAATAGACCCAAATATTGTTTTGAAGCCCCAGATACTGAGTTCGCAGTATGTAGGTCGGGACTATACCGCCGCCGAAGAACATAGTTATAAGAACATATATCTTTATAACACCTCTGAGTTTAAAATCCTTTTGCGAAAGCGCATATCCGCAGCAGGCGGTGCAAAAAATACCTATTGCAACAGGAACCGTCGAATAGAATATAGTCACGCCGAAAGCGCGCAGCAGCTGAACGGGATTTTTTAACAGCGTGCTGTACGCACTGACGGTGAATGTCCGCGGAATAATCTGAAACCCGTAGTTAATAAGGTCGCTTTCCTTTGAAAACGATATTCCGAGTAACAATAAGAACGGCAGTATGTATGTAAGCGATATTATGAAGAAAACTATAAATATTACGGCTTTTGATACCTTATTCTTTTTCATTGCGGCACCTCCTTAAAGCATTGAATTCTCGGGACTTATCTTCTTTATTATCCCGTTTGTAGTCAGAAGCAATATCAATCCCACTATGTTCTGGAAAAGCCCCACCGCGGCGGTTATTGCAAAATTACCGTCAAGCACACCGCGCTGAACATAGGTTGACAGAACATCGGTGGTCGGATAAAGCATTGAAGAATCCTTAGGAACCTGATAGAAAAGTCCCTGATCGCCGCCAAGCGCTCCCGCAACGCCTGTTATCAGCATTATCGAAATAATGGGCAGCAGATGCGGTATTGATACGTAACGGGTCTGTTGCAGCCTGTTGGCACCGTCAAGCGCCGCCGCCTCGTAAAGGCCTGAATCTATACCCGTAAGCGTGGCATAATAAAGAATAGAACCGACTCCGACGCCCTTCCAGCAAGAAGTTACCGTCAATATAAACGGCCAATATTTAGGCTCGTTATACCACAGTATCGGCTCGCCGCCGAAAAATTCTATTATGTGATTTACAACGCCGTTGTCATACGAAAGAAGCGCATATACTATGTAAGCTATGATTACGTAGGATATTGTTCTCGGCAAAGACATTGCGGTTTGGAAGTAGGCAACCGACTTCTTACTGTCAAGCTCAAACATAAGCAAAGCCACCAAAACGCCTAAAAATATACCCAGAAACAGAAATCCGAGATTGTATGCTATCGTTTTGCCTATTATTGAACCTGCACTTGTTTTAAAGAAGTAATCAAAGTTCTTAAATCCTACCCATTCGCTTCCGAGTATTCCTTTTATAGGTGTATAATCCTTAAAAGCAATTACAATTCCGAACATAGGCAGATAATTGAATACGAACATATAAAGTATCAGCGGCAGACACAGCGCAAGCAGCGGCAGTGTACGGGAGCGGGTCTTGGTTGAAAGTACAGACCCCTTGTTTTTGGATTTCAATTCACATCACCCTCAAATTTTCTTTATTTTAATTATAGTTTGAAATTTTCAATCAATCAATCATAAGAAATTGACATTCTCGGCAGAAATTGACCACTTTGCAATTCGTTTTTGTGTATCTTGTTTACATACGAATTTTTATGTGATATATTTATAATGTAAAATTAACGCTATATAAGGCTGACGGAGGATAAAAATGGAAAAGATAACGGTTGCGGTGTGTGATGATGCACCGTTTATCAGTAATCATATTTCAAAATTCATCAAAAGCAACTTTGAAGAATGCACTGTTGTCGGCGTTTTTTCCGACGGAAGCGAGGCTTTGGAATATATGAAGTCAAAGCCTATCGACCTGATAATAACCGATATAAGAATGTCAAAGGTAAGCGGTCTTGATTTGGCAAAATACGTGTTTGAAAATATGCTCCCCACGCGCGTGATAATCATAACCGCATTTCAGGAGTTTGAATATGCCAGAAAAGCAATTAATTACAATGTCAGCGATTTTTTATGCAAACCGATAAATCCGAACGAGCTTAAACAATCGGTTCAGTCAAATATTAAAACTATCAAAAAGCTCAAAGAAAATGCTATTGAGAAATGCTATCAAACGGTAGAAAGCTATAACCGCAATCTGACATATTTGAAAAAACTGTTTTTTGACAGCAAGTTTGATAAAAAATCAAGCCGTGAAAGTTCGGAATTCCATTCTCTTACAACAAAGGAAAATTCGGCATTGCTGTTCTTTTTCTATTCTCACACGACCAATAACGTAACCGAAAGCAATCTTAACGACATTGCGGCATTTTCCTCGGATAATCTTGACGCATATCCCCTTTATGCCCTGCCGCACGAATCTGCCGTAATTCTGTTTTATAACAGCGAAGCGGATATTGAAGAATATATCGACACAATAATCAAGGGATTTTCTCTGCTCTATAACACGGAATCCGATTATATTCATATAGCTTTGGGAACCTTCCGCAAGGTGTTCGACGTTATTTGCCAAACCGATATACCTGCTTGTTTTGATATTCTTATTAGTAAAAACTCGGAGCAATGGGCAAGAAAACTCAAAGAGATTGAAAAAAACGGCAGCTTTGACAGCTACCGATTGTTTCTGATTATTATGGTTTTATCGCTTGATTTCCGCGCAAGAGGTATGGACACGCCGTTTTATATACCCGCGCTTATGGAAGCGGATTCCAAACAGTTTTTAACCGACATTGCGAAGCAAATTTCCGAAACCGTTTTGCGAAACGACCTTCGTGAGGACAGTATAAAATCTGAAATAGAGACGTATGTTTTTTCACACCTGTCAGACTGTGAATTGGGGCTTGTTATGATAGCCACCGAATTTCACTACTCCCCCGAATATTTTTCAAGGTGGTTTAAAAAGAACTTCGGGGTAAACTTTCATCAGTATATCACAGACCTTAGAATAGAATATGCCAAAAAGCTGTTAAAGAGCGGCAAGGATTCAAAAGACGTTCCCGCTCTCGTCGGCTTTAATACCAGAGATCACTTTACAAAAACGTTTAAAAAAGCGGTAAATCTTACCCCTAAGGAATACGCAAAGATTAAAAAAGGCGGAAATATATGAAAACCTCATTTTTTGAAAAAGCAAATTTTCAATACCGCAAAAACATTAAAATAGCAGGTATTTTGTGCGCCGCCTTTTCCGTGCTTTTAATATCTGTTTCTTTCTTAATTCTGCAAAACAGACTAAATAAAAAGATTGATGAGAAAGAACAGCAGCGTTGCTCCGAAGTAAACAGCAATCTTTCACAAAAATTTCAGCAGGTTATGCAAATAAGCTCGTCCTATGCAATTTCAAATACCGAATTCGGCGCAAATTGGAACGAAAAGGATATAAATGCCTATAACTCACTTTTGTTTCAGACAAATTTGAATATAGCAATGTATAATTTTATAGAAGGGATATACATAAAGAACAGCAACTTTGACATAGTCTGCGGAAGAAACACAGACAGCAATACGGCAAAGGCTCTGCCGATATTTAATTTCGGACCGTCAGAGCTGTTTTTGTCCAATGAAAACAAACTGTTTATGCACTCGAAGTATACACAGTCAAACGGCGAAGAGAATGCTGTTTCAATTTTTTTCAGTTCCTATGACTTAGGGAAAGAAATCCTGTCTTTATACAACGAAAATGAAAAAGAGTTTATAGTCTCCGAGCAGGGCGATATCGTTATATCCAACCGAACTGAAATGATAGGAAAAAATCTGTTCAATGCTTTCGGAATTAAGAAGTTTCCGCTCATAAATTCAAATATTAGATCCTCGGCGCTGTCGCGGAATATAAGCGTCAATCAAGTAAGCAACTGCCCGTCGCTTTATTTTGTAAGAATATATTCGCCGTCTATATACAGCAGCGAATATAGCAGTCTTATGCTGATATTTATCATATTGGATGCGGTTGCGCTCATTTTATTTGCGTGTTCAAGTATTTTGATTGCAAAATACACCTATAAGCCCGTGCGCCAGCTTATGGAGCTTGTCGGCGAATATTCGTCGTCATCGCTTGAAAATATAGATGAAATCACCTACATAAAAGAGAGCATTTCAAACGTATATTCCGATAACTCCGAGTTAAAAGATACTGTAAACGAGCAAATCAAGGCTTTACAGCAACAACAGCTAATCGCCCTTCAAACTCAAATATCACCCCATTTTCTGCTAAATTCGCTTGACGCGATAAGCTGGCTTTCAATAGACAAATACGGCGAAGACAACACCGTGTTTGAAAGCATACAGTACATACGTAACATATTAAAGCAATGCATTAACATAACAAATGTTTTTTCGGGCATATCAGAAGAACTAAGTCTGGCGAAAAACTGCATAGCCTTATTACAGCTGAAATACAACTGCAAAGTTGCCTGCGAAGTGAATATTCCGCGAGAGCTTCTGAACGCACAGATTATGCGTTTCAGTCTGCAACCTATAATCGAAAACTCCGTCAAGCACGGTTTGAGCAACTCGCGTGACGGAAAAATAACGATTGATATTTCGGAGAAAAATAAAAATCTCGTTGTTTGCGTTACAGACAACGGGTGCGGAATGGATTCGGAGACCCTATCGGAATTGAAAAAGAATATGTCCGATTTTACCGCTCATAACAAAAATCACATAGGGCTCAAAAACATCAATCAACGCTTTAATATACTTTACGGTGATAATTACCGATTTGAAATAACAGCTTCGGATAACGGCACTCAGGTAACACTTGAATTTCCTATGTTCAATATTTAGATATTTCAGATACACAAACCCCCGTCTACCCGTTGATGAACAAGTCCATAAAAATGATGACAGGGGCCTTTTTGTCCTGTCATCATTTTTCCTATTTGTTTAATTTCGGTCAAATCTTGCTTATTATAAAATTCTATTTATACATAAAATAACAGTGCCGCTTTGCGGTTGAATGTTAAAGTATTATGTTGTATAATATACTAAATACTGTAAAGAAAGGAGAAAGGTCTATGATGGATTTTGAAATTTTAAGCCGCGATACAGTTGTTGCTGTTTGGAAGGATAACGAGCTTAAAGCGGTTAATAACGATTTGCTGCCACTATACTTAAAGCGTGTAAATGACGCTAAATCCTGGTTAGAGACAAGGGCTATTGACTCGCACAGAGCAAACTCCCGATTGCTTAAAAAGGCATTACGGCTTACTGAAAAAGATGATGTTTCGACAGTTCTTTACGTTAATGGCGCAACCATTACCGACACCTATTGGGTAAGGGCTATCGGCAGCGATTTAAAATATGAAGACGTTCGCTTCAATAAAGACTATTTCTCCAATCTGGCACTAAGGGGACTTTATTCCAGCTTCAACTCAGCCGCCAGGCATAAGGATACCAAAACACCGGAGCTAACCAATATCGGCAGCTTTGAAAAGTGTTGGAAGCTCAGAAACGGCAAGTGGTGGATATATAAAGCCGCCAACCAAAAAGAGCAGTTCTCAGAACTATTTGTTTATGAATTAGGAAAAGAACTCGGAATGAATATGGCTTATTACGAAAAAGGTGATAAATGCGTTAAGTCGCTTGATTTTACCGATTCGGCAAGCGTTATTTTTGAACCCGCATCTTCGTTTATGGGTGACGAGGAAGACTATATAAAAGTTGTGGAAAAACTTAAAGTCCTTTGCCCGAAAGCAATTCCCGATTATATTAAGATGATTTTCCTTGATACCATAACCGCCAATCCTGACAGACATACAGGGGACTTTGGTTTAATGAGAGATGTCAAAAGCGGCGAGCTTTTGGGTCTTGCACCAAACTTTGATAACAATATGGCACTTATCGCCCGCGGTTATCCGACAGGCAACTCTAAAAGCGATTTGTTAATCGCCCTATTTAATGAACTGACAGAAAAATATCCTGAATATAAAAATTACCTGCCAAATGTCACAGAGCGAATGATCAAAAACATTATAGACAAACTTAATATGAAAGTGAAATCGCAAGTAATTGTTGATTTTGTGATTAATCGCTATCAAGCAATCATATAGCACAAATCGGATATTGAAAACTTGAATTTTCTAAGTTGCGTATTTAACCAGAACACTCCGTCACCGAGATTTTTGCTAACAAACCGCTTAACAAAATAACAAAAACAAGTGCAGATTGGGTATAAATCCAATCTGCGCTTGTTTTTTTCTAATCTAATCCGATAAATGCGTTTTGATTTTTTAATTCTTTTTGAATGAGTTCAACATCTGCGCTTTTTGCGGGCTCCCCTGACTTTGAGACAATCGCCGCGGCAACGCCTGCGGCGTGCCCCGTCGCACAGCATATCGGCATAATTCTGATTGAAGCCTGAGCCTCGTGGTCACAGGAAATGCAACGTCCCGCGACCAACAAATTGCTTACGTCTTTGGCAACCAAACTGCGGTACGGTATTGTATAGTATGTGCCTGCTTCAAAATAGTGGTGCGACGTGCCCGTGCCCTCGGGATTATGTATGTCTATGTCATAATCGCCTGCGGCAATTGCATCGGCAAATTTTGTTGTTTTTACAAGCTCGTCGCCTGTGAGAATATGCTCGCCGTTTATCATACGGCTTTCGCGAACTCCGACCGAAACCGCGCTTGATACAATGCTTATATTGCGGCAGAACTCAAAATTATTTTTTAAAAATTCGGTGAGTTCTATCATTTGTTTTCTGCCCTCTATTTCGGCTCGGCTTAGGTCGAACGGATCTGTGGGATTCAGTTTTACTATTCGTGTAGAATTAAAATGAATTACATTTTCGTTGCAGGTGTTAAATACCAGAATATCCTCACGCGGATTTTTTATTTTGAATGCAAGGCGGTATTCATTATATAGAGCCTGAATTTCCGAATAATGACCGAAAAACTCATTGAACGAAACGCCTGATACACGGAAGCACAGCGTCATAGGCTGGCAAAGGCTATCCGATTCTCTGCCAAGCCGAAAACCGCATTTCGACAGCATGGCAAGATTTGCGTCCCCCGTTGCGTCAACAAAACAGTCCGCTCCGAATTTATTTTTTCCGTTTACAGTTGATACCTCTATTGATTTTATCTTTCCGTCCTCAACCTCGGTATCCGTTAAAGCTGTATGAAACAGCACGTCCGCGCCGCTTTCACACAATATACTATCCAATATGTATTTGAGATAATCGGTGTTGAAGAATGTATCCGCACCTACTTCAAGGCATTTGGCTCTTTCAACGATCTCCTTAAATATTCCCTGAACTAAATAGAGTTTTTTCTTGGTGCCGTCGTCAGCCTTAACATCAGTAAAATACCGCATAAACGGCAAAACCAATGAATTTGAGGCGGCGCCGCCGAGACAACCGCTCTTTTCTATCAGGAGGGTTTTTGCACCGAGTCTTGCGGATGCAACCGCCGCTCCGACGCCTGCAAATCCTCCGCCGACAACTATAACATCATATTTTTTCATATATCACAATCTCCGTTGTAAATGATTGTTTTTTTACCGTCACCCGTTTTTAGAAACAATTTGACCTTGCATTTTTCACACACAAGCTTCTTGTGTTTATAGAAAGAAAGCATTTCGCGGGTAACTTTTATGCTCATCGTCTTTTCCTCGCCTGCTTTGAGGAATACCTTTTTGAACTCTTTAAGTTCTTCCGCAGGGCGCACAACAGATGTGTTTATAAGGCTTACATAAAGCTGTACAACTTCACAACCGTCAAAACCGCCTGTATTTTTAACGGTTATTTTTAATTCGCCGTTGTTAAATGAAATGTCCTTATACTCAAAATCCGTATAACTCAGACCTGAACCGAATGAAAAAAGTGGGGTATTTTTGCAATCAATATAACCGCAGGAAAAACGCTCGCCGCTTGAATACGGTCTGCCCGTGTTTGTATGATTATAGTAGATAGGACACTGTCCGACGTTTCTCGGTAAACTCATTGCAAGCCTGCCGCTCGGATTAACCTCGCCTGCAAGCAACCGTGCCAAAGCGTTACCCGATTCGCAGCCGAGATACCACGCGTAAATTACAGCGTCACAGTACGGCTCCGCTTCGGAAATGTCAAGCGGTCTGCCCGAAAATACGACTGCGACCGTCTTTTTACCTGCCGATTTCAGCCTTTTTATAAGTTCTGTTTGATTGTCTGAAAGTTTTATGTCGACCTTTGAGGAGGCCTCGCCCGTATCTCCCATATGCTCGCCCACCGCAACAACACAGGTATCGCACTTATCGAAAGCAGTTATATCATTCGGATACGGAATATCGTTTTTGTCGGCGGCATCGCGGTCCTGAACACGGTATATTTTATCGCACAGACCGAGTAGGATCTTTTCTTTGCCGATAACGTTGCACAGTCCTTCAAAAAGCGATATATTTTTAGGCGATTGCATTGAGAACGCCCATTCGCCGCCGACTTCGCCGCTGTCGGCAAGCGGACCGCACAACCCGTTTGTACCGTTTTTATCAAGCGGTAAAACACCGTTGTTTTTAAGCAGAACCGCCGACTGCTCGGCAACGCTTCTGCTTATCTCCCTGTGTTTTGAATTTAAAAAGTATGATTTTTCTCTTTCTTCGCTTAATCCTTTAAAGGGGTCTTCAAACAATCCGAGCTTGTTTTTAAGGCGCAATATTCTTAAAACCGCGCTGTCTATCTGATTTTCGGATATTATTCCCTTTTCAACCAAGCATTTGCCGTTTTCAAGGATTAAAGTATTCATCATTTCAATGTCAACAGAAGAATTAATTGCAAGCTCGGCGAGCCGTGCGTTGTCGTCCGAAATTCCGTGATTTTTACATTCGCCCAATGAGTTGTAGTCGGTTATTAAAACGCCGTCAAAACCCATTTCTTTGCGCAAAATCTCATTATTCACATACTCATTCACGGTCATCGGCACACCGTTTAATGTGTTAAATGATGTCATCATCATACTGACATTGGCGTTTGCCGCCGCCCTGAAAGAAGGCAAATATGAATTGTAAAGCTCATTATCCGATATTTCGGCGGCGTTATAATCGCGTCCGCCTATTACCGCGCCGTAGCCGAGCCAGTGTTTAGCACAGCAGGACACGTGATTTTCATCAATAGTTTCTTCTTCGCCCTGAAAGCCTGTTACTGCCGCCGCCGTCATACGTGACGACAAATATGGGTCCTCACCGAATGATTCCATAACCCTGCCCCATCTTGCGTCACGCGACAAGTCGGTTGCGGGAGCAAAGACGGTATGCACGCCCGACGTCGAGCTTTCCTCAGCGGACACTTTGCAGGCTGTATTAACGGCGTTTTCATCAAACGAACAAGCCATAGCAAGCGGTATTGGGAACACCGTTTCCTTTCCGTGAACGACATCTGACATAAAAAGCAACGGAATTTTGTTGCGGTCATTTTTTAAATGGTCTTCCTGTATTTTCCTTATATCTGCGGCTTTGGGAACGTAAATTATCATACTTCCCATCGCATAATACTGCGCATTGGTAAGCCCTTTTGTTTTAAGGGTGGGGTTTATTAACGCCGCTTTTTCATCAGCGGTATTCCTCGGCTCACCCTGCGTCATTTGGCAGAGCTTTTCCTCCAAGGTCATCTGTTCAATCAGTTTTACAAGCTGTTCGTCACGCATAAATTACTCCCGATTAAGAATTTTGCTGTCTGACAATAATTTTATAAACAATCCGCCCTGAACCGATCTGTGCTGAAAAGCGAATTTTTCTGCTGTTACGGAATCATACCAGTCCGCCATAGGCACCCTGCATTTTGTGAAATTGTATGCGTTCCACAACAAGTCGGCAAACAATTCAAAATCTTCCTTTTTATCGGCAAGGGAAGCCGTCCATAAAAGCCAGTCGGATTTTGTATAGGTTTCTCTTGAATCAAGCGGCATTCCGTATGGAGCCAATCTGTTTTTATAGGAACTGAACTCTTTTTCGATAACGCCGTTTTTAAATACGTGAGTGCCGAAAAGTTTGTCCCAAATTATGTTGTATTTCATACTGAATGTTCCGCTCTTATCGAACGAAAGACGGTAACAGCCGCTGTCGTCAGCCGCACGCTTTTCCCAATCCTCAGCCATACCGACCGCGATATTATGGTAATCGTTTTCTTCGCCTATCTCATCGCTTATGATAGCCATTGCCTCTATTGCCATAATCGCCTTGACCGCAAGATTGCAGTTGTGCGCCGAATGACCTGCAAAATCATCGGTGCATAGCTGATTTTCGGGGTCCGCGCCGTTTTTAACCAAATAATCCGCCCACTGTTTGAGCAAGGCATAGTGACCCTTAGCAAAACTGAAATCCTTTTGCGCTATGCAGACCGCCGCTGTCATAAGCAACATATTTCCGCATTCTTCGATAGGCATTTGAACATCGGCAATGGTTCCTCCGTAGGTCTGCCCCCAAAGTATCGGGTATGTGCCGACGTCGTGCGGCGCAAACTCGTGCCGCCAATCGGGCATTGAAGCATACCTGAATATCGGGCGCAGCATTCCCTTAACAAGCTCGGGATTGAAAAGCAAAAACAGCGGAACGGACGGATAACTGACGTCAACCGTCGCGGCACAGCCGTTTGAAAAGCACTCCTTTGATATATAAAGCAGGCTGCCGTTGGTATCGACAACCAATTTGTGAGCCGCAAGCACCTGACGGTATGCAAGGCTTAACAGCTCGGCATACTTTCCGCCGCCTGAAACAGTTGCTTTTTCTGTGAGTTCGCCGTCAAAAGCGTCCGCCCTGTTCTTTAATTCCGTATATTCATTATACGCGGTAAGTATCACATTTTCAATGCTTTCGCCATCCTTGTTCCAGAAAGAAGTAAGTTGATTATGAAAGTAATCTATGCTTTTGTAATCATCATAGGCAAAGGCGAAAACCGCGCCGTTCGCTACTTCGGCGCTCATAGCGACATACATCGTCTCAGCGCCGCGGTCGGTTATTCGTCCGCAGTCGGTTGTACCGCCCTTGCAGGCAAGATAGAAGCAACCCCAATCTATCCTGACGTCGTCGCCGAAGCGCAGAAGTATCGGCTGTTGCTCGCTCTTCATAGATATTACCGATATGCCGTCAATACTCTCGGTTTCGGTTATGATTTCAGCCTGACGCCGTTTATCCTGACATATTTCCTCGGCAACGCAAACCCTAACCCGTGCATTCTTATCACTGCAAGAGATGTGCATATAGTTAAGCGGACGTGAAAGCAGTTCATAGTCGTCAAGGAACATAGGAGCGGTAAACATTATTTCCGCCTGTTCGCCGCCGACATTAAATATTGCCTTTGTTGACATTGCGGTTATCTGAATATCTGTCTGTACCGCCTTTTCGGTCTTTTGGTCATTCCCCAAAAGTATGTATTCACGGTCCTTAACGGTTAAATACACCCTTATCGGCATATCCTTGCCTGTCCAGTGAACCGTGTCGCAATCGTTAAGCCTGTCGGACGGCAGCCAAATTGAAATATATGGGTCTATTGTTATTATCGGGATACTCGGCGCTCTTAATTTCATTAAATTTTATCTCCTGTTACATTAGTTCAAGTCCTGTCACACTCTCATAGGCTTTTAGCCACTCGTTTTTTATAAGCTCGTGTCCTGCGGCAGAGGGGTGTACTCCGTCAAGCGTCCAATAGTTTGAGGGCGCTGATTTTTCGGCGTTGTCAAACACACTTTGCAATTCCATAAAGTAAACGCCGTGGCCTTCGGCAACCCTTTTTGCCGCCGCCGCGACCGCGTCTACCCCCGAACGGAATTTATCCCACCGCTTGGGGTCGTCGGTGTTTGAGTCGGTTGACACGCCGTGAACAACAAACGGCTCCATTATCATCAGCTTTGTTTCGGGCAGGCGTTCTTTAATTTCGTCAATCATTTGATTGTATAGCCTTTCGTAGCTGTCGGCAGGGGTGCCGTTTTTCCAGTCTATCTCGTGCCATACATCGTTTACACCGACGAGTATGCTCATAAAATCGGGTTTAAGATGTATAATGTCTTTTTGCATACGCGAGTATACGTCCGCCAGTTTGTGACCGCTTATACCCCTGTTGTAAAACCTGTATTTTTGCGGATATTTAAGTCCTAAATATCCCTCTATCATAGTTGCGTAGCCGCAGCCGTCGTAGTTGTCGTCGTTGTGGTTTCTGTTGGCGTCGGTTATCGAATCGCCCTGAAATAAAATTATCTTTTCCATCGTTATATCTCCTAAAAATATTCGGTCCACTGACTTTCGTCAGGCATTTTGAGTGTATTCTCGCCGTTTGCTATGCGGTCCTCCGACTTAGCATAATAAATTTCTGCTAACGGTTTAACATATTCCTTTCGCATAAAATCACTCCTCATTGGCTTTTGGCATTTCGGTCATTCTGAGCGTTGTGCAGCCGTAGGGCTTGAACACCTTTTTTTCAGCCTTTGAAACGGGTATTGTGCTTTCAGGTCTTTCCTTGCACACATAATTATACCCTTTTTTGTAGTTCCACGGTATCTCTGCCATTTTTGCCGTTATTGTAACGGGCGGTTTGGATTTTGAAAAATATAAGTCCTCGCCTACATTGTCCTCAAACTCAAAATCGGTGCCTGCAAATGCGTAATTCCACTTTGATTTCGGATATATTTCGTAATCGCAATAGGGATATTTCCGCTCAACGCCGTCCCTTACGTACTCACGCTTTTGCCAATCCTCGTCTATTCCGAGAGCGTATACAAGCGGGCCTCTTTCGAGAGTATACATATCGCCGCGGTTTTTTAACTTGGTCTTAAACTCCAAATCTATTTCAATAACTTCGGTACCATCGAATGATTTATCCACTATCATAAATCCGTCCTTTTCCCTGTGCAGAGTTTCGGTCTTAAAACCGCAAACGCACTCTGGTATGCGTATCGCGAAGCAAAAATCGGTCTTTTTGTCAACCGTGATTATGTATTTCAGCTTGTTCCTGAACGGATATTGTGTTTCAAGTCTTATGCAGACGTTTGAACCGTTTATTGCGGTGTTAAGCTCGGACGGCGCAAGCGACGCCGAAATTATCGCGTTATCCGCCTTATAAAAGGTGCTGAGCGCAAATTTCGGCCAGCCCTGATTGAAGTTTGAGGTGCAGCAGCCAAAGTTAGGTTCAAGACCGAAAATATGTGAGTCGGGCGTGTTGGTTCTGAAAACTCCCTTTTCACCCATATTAACACAGCCGACCTGATTTGTCTGCTGGTCGTATTGGTGAGTCCACATATCCTCGCTTATTGTGGCAGGCAGCGCGTTGAAGGCTAACTTTTCAAGCCTGTCGCACCAATATGCGTCCCCTGTTACCGCAAAAAGTATCTCATAGGAATACATCGCCTCAACAACACTGCAAAGCTCTGCGCCCTGTATGGGACTTGTTCCCGAAAGACATTCATCACCCGTGAAATGCCCCGCGGCGGTTCCGTGGTATTTGTCCAGAAACTCCAACATTTTCTTTGGGAATTCCGCGTTGCCGAGGTCGGAAATCTGCGAAAGCAGTGCTTCCGATTTTATCGCCATAGCAACGTTTACAACGTGGGTCTCGTGGTTCCAGCCGTTCTGCGGTTCTTTATAATTGCCCGACTCTATAAGCACCCGATAATTAGTGCCTGCGGCATAGAGCGAAAGTCCGAGTTCAAGGAGCCAATCCTCCCTTACCCTCTCGTACAGCCAATAAATAGGAATAAGGCACTCATACCACCTTGCGCTTGACCAGCCGTAAATTCCGAAATTTTGAACGTGGTGCTTTACCGCTTTAAGTCCGCGGTAAACAACGTCCTCTATTCGGGGGTCGGAAGAACATTCATAGTATACCGTAAGCACCTTTAAAATCAAAAAGGCTGTCCAAATATCATAACGGCACTTTTCCTCCTCGGCGCAGTCGCATATCCAGCCGTCCTCCTCCTGCGAGGCGATAATGCCGTCTATATAGCGTTTGCAGACGCCGATTTTTTCTTCATCGTTCAAAAGATAGGCAAGCGGAACAAAACCGTCAAGCCAATAAGGCACGCGTTCCCAGCTTTTTATTTCTCCGCCGACATAAGAGCTGTCCCTTATGTCGCGCCATATTTTATAAAGGTTGCCCGATAATCCGTCAGCCTGTATTTCAAGCTGTCTTTTGAGCCAACCGCACGGTTTTATTTCCTTTGCAGTAAAAAATTTGAGTTTTGCCTCTTTGAACATATTTTTCCCCTTAAAATGCGATTTTGGTGTTTAGGCTATGTTCCCCTCATTTTCAGAGGGGAACAGAAATTGTTTAATAATACTCCGTCCAGTCGGGAGTTTTTTGCGAACTGCTGTTTTCACTGCCGCTCGGCTTTTCGTCAGTCCCGGAAGACGCGGAAGGTTCAGCCTTTGACGGCGCTTTTTCAGAAAACGGGTCCTCGGCGGTATCATCTTCTGCGGCATTTTCCGACTTTGTCGTTTTTTTGCCGCTGTCCGACTTTTGAGATTTGCTGTCCGACGTGATTGACGAACCTGACTGCTGCGAGCTGTTCGCTGTTTCGGACGTAACACTGCTGCTGTTTAAAACGGAAGAAGTGTTTTTATCCTTGCTTTTGTTTTTGCCGCCGCAGCCCGTAAGGGCTGCGGTGACTGCTATAAGTGTAATAAGTAAAACTGAAAATAATTTTTTCATAAAAGGTTACCCTTGCTCGTTGTTCAACTCGTCAAACGGATCTTCGCCTGTATCGTCTCTATCCATTATAGATGTTGAACAAACCTTTTCCTGGGGTCTCTTACTATATATGGTCAAATAAGGTTTTTCGTATTTTTTCATAATAATACCCCCCGTTCAGTTTGTTGTTCCCACATAGGTATTCAGTATAGTCTTGGCGGTTTCGTTGTCGTCATACTTGCCGCTTTCAAGAGCCGCCTTTGCAACCTCGGCTATGCTTCTTACATTTGCGGTTTCGTCAAAATCGGAATAGAAGTACTGCTCATCGCCGTTGGCATAAGTTACTTTCATATATCCTCTTGCGGCAAAACTGCGTCCGTAGTTGCCCGACTTAATGTTTATCATAGCCGCGGTGTAAACGCCTTTTTCTGCGTCCTGCCACTTAGTCTGCTTAATATCAAGGCATTTATCCTTGTTTGCGGCGGTGCCTGTTGTGCTGAAATTATCAAATGTGATTTCTTTGCCGTCAACATAGTCGTAAGGAACTATAATAGTACCGAGTTCGACTGAGAGACCCGAAGCCTTTAAATTGTTGTAAAGTTCCTTGTTCACGGTGGATTCAAAGCGTATTCCGCCGCCGTTATTGACATTTGCAAGTCTTACGGAAGCACCGTTGGTGAGTGTGTTTGGCTTCCTGTTTACCTTGATTGACAGATTTGTGAGTACCGTTGACGGTTCGACTGCCGCGTCGTGGGTAACACCCGCAGTAGTTATTCTGCCCTTTGTGAACAGACGGCAATAAACAGTACCGTCAACCACATTGGGTGTGTTGTTCTCCACACCCGTGCAGAACTGACCCGAAATAGTAATAAGATACCAATTGAAGCCCTTTACGGTATTAGCGTCGCCCTGATACTCCATAACAATATTTCTTTCGCCGTAAGGAACAAACGTACTGTAATTATTGTCGGTTTTAAACCTTGCAAAAGCGGCTTTCGCCTCCGTATTGTTCAGTTTTCCGACATCATCCTTATTCACATACCAAATCAGGTTATTGTTAAGTGACATCGTGCCGTTGACATCCTTCGGTACATCGTTTGTCGTTGATCTCTCTATATAATTCGGATTGCCGTAATTATTAATTGAGTACATATCGTAAGATGTATCCTGAGGTATTCTAAGAGTAGGCGAATCAAAGGTCTCTTTGTGCGCCGTAAAGTCGTAAGCACCGTTGACCCATTGAGGATAGTCGTTTCTTGCATAAAAACTGATAGCGCTCATAGTTGCATATCCTTCGGAATTGATACCGCCGTAGGAATAAACAAATGAGTTTGAGGGTTTATCATATCCCGCAACGGGGATTGTGTAACTTATCCTGTCTATTCCGGCGCCGAGCGAAGGACTGCTGATGTAACTTACAACGCCCGTGTCTTTCTGACCCCACAGAGTGCCGTCGGCAGCGGTATACCGTTTGCCCGTCTTTGTAAACGTATAGTTTGAAACATTGGTGTATTCTCCGCTGTCAACAAGGGCGTTATAATCGGTTCTTATTTGTGAAAGTACGGCGCTGTTGCTTACCGCAGAAGAAAAACCTCCCAACGCCTTTACAGCCTTTTCAAGATTTTTAAGCGAAGTTTCAAAAGCAATATCATTTACTATCTGCTTTTTATTGAGTTCCGTTATACTTGTTGCCGCCGCTACCAGGTCCGTTGCGTCATAGGTTGCTCCCGTCATTAAAGCGACGGCATTTTTCATAGACTCGATTTTGGCAATCTGAACGTCGGAGAACATTCCGCCGAGTCCGAGACCTATTACCTGCTGTACTTCGTCATACAAATCGGTAACCTTATTTGTATCGGTTATGTTTGTGTTTAATTCATTAATACTCTGTGCCGTTGTTATGCTTTCAAGGCTGTGAGCAACGAGATAATCTATAACTTTTTTTGCGGTTGCAAGTTTAGTCTTGTTCTCGGCGGTAATATACTCGTTGTCGCCGCAGGCAACCGAAAGTGAATAATACTTGTTAATATTATCCGCCATAGAAACTGTTATTTTTGAAACGTCAAGCGCACTTGCATAAGCGTCCGCCTCCGCACACTTAACAGCCAAAATCTCGGGGTAACTTACGGTTAAGGTTTTAACGTGTTTAGTCTTTGGAGTTAAACCGCTGAAATCATTAATATTAATCTGAGCACTCGTAGCAATGATGTCTTTTGTATAACGGCTGTCAGTATAACCGCTTACATTATGATTGCTGCAAAATACCTGATATTCGCTGCCGAGTGAAAGCGAAGCATAGTAAAGAGCGTCATCATATGCTTTATATGAAACTTTTGCCGTCAAAGTGTAAGGTGTGTAAACACCGTCAACAATTTCGCCGACATAAAAGAGATTCCCTATTTCGGTTGTCGGATTGCCTGCGCTGTCTCTTTTAAAGGGTTCCGCATATCCTCCGAAAGCCCAGCCGTGTGCGCCTGAGTCGGCAGTAACAAACAGTCTTGGCTGATTTGTATAAGACCCTGCGGCAGCAAGACACACCTTACCGTCATATGTGTAAAGACCGAACTGTGTGCTGATAACGGGCGGTGCGTCAGTACCGTTCACATTACTTCTTGAAGTCAACACATCCGTAAAGTTACCTTTTTCGTTATAGTTGTTTTGTTTTACATTGTTGCCGTCCAGATAAAATCCGAGTTCGTCGCCGTATCCCTCGTAAATAAACGTCTCGGTGATTTCGGGGATAGCGGTACCGTGCTGAACCGTAGTAAAGGTGTAGTTCTTATTTTGGTTCGTTACGGTAGCAAGATATTTGAGCAAATCTTTATCGGCTTCAAAATCCACGAAAAAACTGCCCTCAGTAAATATCTTAGCGCGTCTTGAACAAGCGTCGAGTTTATTTGCTATGTCGTCATAGCTTTTGTTAAGCTCAGACTTTTCGCTTTCGCTGAGTGCTTTAAACGCTGTATTAGCGTTGTCGTAATTGTCTGCGGTAGCTTCGGTTACTGCGTCAGTAAGGGCTGCGGGGCCTGATATACCGTTTAATGAATCAAGTACCGTTTTATATGTGACTTTAAAATCGTCGCTCGCCGCGGTACTGTGAATCATAACCATTGTTGATACCAAAGCGGTAATCAACAAAACAGCCGTCAGACTTTTTAAACTGATTTTTTTCATTTTAACCTCTCCTTTAAAATAATTTATATATAAACGCGTCTTGCCTGAAAACTCAGGCATACGCGGTATTTCAGACTACTCCGTCTTCAATACATTTTTCGACAAACTCGCAGAAAAGCGAATTTGACCAGGTAAACCACGGTCTTGTAAATTTGCTTGGGTCGTTTGAGTCAAATCCCTCGTGCATAAAACCCGTGTTGCCGTCGGTTGCTGTCATAGTGTCAAGAATTTGTTTCATTTCCGCCTTATCGGTAGAAGTGAGTCCCTGCATTGAAAGAGCAATATGCCAGATAAAACCCGGCTTGGTGTGCGGCGAGCCGATACCCTTTGCCGCGGTGCCTTCATAGTAAAATTTATTTTCCTTACTTAAAAGCAGGCGCCTTGTGTTCAAATAAAGCTCGTCATCAGCTTTAAGATAACCGATATACGGCGCGGATATAAGGCTCGGAATATTGGCATCGTCCATAAAGGTATAGTCGCCTAAGCCGTTCACCTCGCAGGCGTAAACCTTACCTAAATTCTTATAGTCGATAATGCCGTACTGCTTTATGCCGTTGTCAATTTCCTTGCGCAGCGCCTTGATTTCGGCTGTAAGCGGATTTTTTTCGCCGAGCATTTCGGCAGCGTATCCGAGAACCGTAACCGCAAACATTTCCGACGGGATATAGTAGCCGTAGTTACAGCCGTCATCTGACGGGCGGAAGCCCGACCACGTCATACCCGTAGGAACAACAGGCTCTCCCATTCCGTTATTGTGTATCGTATCGGTCAACCAATTTGTATCCCTAAAAAAGCGGTATTCGCTGTTTTTAAAATGGTCTTGCTCGGATCTCCACACTTTAAGCACGGTTTTGATAACTTCAACAAATTCATTATCAACAATACTGCGGTCGCCCGTATGCTTCCAATACCTATACAAAAGGCGTATCGGATAGCAAAGCGAGTCAACCTCATACTTATGCTCCCAGACCCAAGGACCGTTTTTGGGGCGGTCATCAGTCATTCCTTTGCCGTTCGGTTCCTCATTAAAGGCATTGGCATAAGGGTCGATAAGAATATACTTAAACTGTCTTCTTATAACGCCCTTAACAATGTCCGCTACCTCGGAGTCTTCGGAAAGCCCAACATAGTGATTGACCTGTGCCGAAGAATCTCTGAGCCACATAGCGGGAATATCGCCCGTCAGCACGAAATAGGTTCCGTCTTCCTTAGGCACAAGTGCCGAATCAACGGTGCTGGCGTAGCAGTTTGAGTAGAGCTTTGCGAGCTTGGGTGAATATTTTTCCAATATTTTTGAGTTTTCCTCAATATGCTGTTGAATCTTTTGCGGTATCTTCATTACTACTCCTTTAAAATTCAATCTGCGGTCTCCCCTTTGCTTTTGAAGGGGAGACTGACAACATTAATCGCCGTATTTTTCATTGATTGCGGAAATCAGTTCGTACTTGGTAAGACCGTTTTCGATTGCCTTTGAAACGGCGTTTTTAAATTCCTCCTCGGCGGCTTTTTTAGCCTCCTCCGCTCTTGCGGCAGCCGCCGCCTGTTCAGCCGCTTTTATAGCGTTGATATCAGACGAGGTGTTATTGGTATTCGTATTATTTGTAACGTTGTTTTCGGCTTTACCGCCGCCTGCAACCACCAAAACACGAATTTCGCCGCAATCTTTAAGATTTACCTTGCCGTCGTTATTCACATCGGAGCGTTTAAGCTGTTCTTCATTAAGGGTAACTATATCGGCAAGATACATTCTAAGCAGCGTGCAGTCCTTTAAGGTCACTTCGCCGTCAAGATTGACATCGCCCAAAATGAATTCGTCTGCCCTGTCATCTAAAATGAGCGCGCGCATATCATAGACCGAGTTTTTAGCGGCAAAGCTGTTATCAAGGTTTTTATAAGGCTCGTCAACGCTGTTGAATATCAGATTATGGAAAAGAACACCGTCAATTCCCGAGCCGAGATGCGCCGTAGACTCGCTGTAAACGCCATACTGTGATTTTGTAAACGAGCAGTTATCAACAAGCAAATCAACAATGTTGCCCGCTTTCGAGGTATCAAGTAACAAATATCTTCCGCTGAAATCGCAGTTTCTGAACACTACCGAACGGACGTATTTCAGCTGTGTGGCTATTACTTTGAAAGATGTAAAGCCCGAGCCTGTTTCGGTTCCGTCAGAATGAATATAATATGGGTCGTATATTGTCTTTTCGTTGTTGTACGAAGCGTACCAGTCAACATCGCCCCAACAAGCCCACAAATACTGACCGCCGACTCTTTGATAAGTGTTGCTGTCGAACACAACTCCCGCAACACCGCCGTAATAGCCGACCGAAGAACCGTTATAGAACCTGTTCCCCGTAAAGTACATACTTTCTCTTGAACGCCTCATAATAACGCCGCTGTTGCGGTTAGGTTCTACTGTAAATGCGGAATCCAACGTAACTTTATAAACGCCGCTTACCGTTGTTTCCTCTACATTGGAGGCAATTCTCGTTTGACCGCTGCCCTGACCTGTCACAACATAAATCTGCATATTAACAAGGTTTTGGGCGTTTCTGTTACCAAGCGGCAGGAAGTATGTTTTGTTTGACGTATCGGAGGTATCCTTATACATACCCGTAAACTTGCTTATTGACGGCGAAAGGTCGGCAACGAACAATTCACGGTTATTGGTAGTATCATCGTGGATATAGTTGTTATCGTACAGCACGCCTCTGCCC
>CAKSQT010000007.1 GCA_934486755.1 uncultured Eubacteriales bacterium
GATATGGTGTTCAATGATTTTGCCGGTATGCAAATAGCGATAAATTCATTTAATGATGCGAAAGTTATCACAAAAATGGGATTGGATGGGTATATAAGCTGTCATAATATGAAGACTTTTTTCCCACATGCATTTGGTTTATATGTATTAGGGAAAACTTTATTTGATAATACTGCTGATTACGAAATAGAAAAGGATAGATATTTTTCAGCGGTTAAGGGTTTGAAACTTTTCGAAACAGCAGAAAGGTGTATTCCACTCAGTTATATAAGAAAACAATCAAAACAGATTGACGCTGTAATTGCTGAAAACGTCACAACGTTGAAGGTATTGGCTAAAAAAGTAGAAAATGATGAAAATGAAGATTGCTACTTAAAAATATGGGCGGAACTGTTGATTTCGTTTGCAGATATCGTTTATGAAAAGGCTTCGGGGAACGAGTCTGATGTGCTTAATGCTTGGACAAGATTTGACAAAAAACTCAAGGGGTATGAACCAATTATCGGTGAAATATACGATATTAAATTTGTAGATGAGTTGACACATAATTTTGCAAAAGAAAGTTGGTGACAAATATGACTCATTTGGAACTATACCGACTGATAGAACTGCCCGATGAAATAATAAAGGATCTTGAATTATACAGCGAGGAAATGTTCCTTGATACTATCGAAAAATATAAGGACGCATTGAACGCGAATATACCGTATGAAAAGGCGGCAGATGTACTTACAGCGGAGCTGAAACCCGATGTTGACGGATGCAAAGCGCTATATGTTATGATGTCGATATGCCTGGAAACATATGATAGATATGTTGAAAAAGGAATACATAGGATAATATTTTCTGATACAATGAAAGGGTTTACACGCATAATTACGGAAAACTATGCTGCTAATGGAAAATACTTTTTCGATAGGATATGGTGGGCGGGAAGATATCTAAATATGGTGCTGTTTCGGATAGGAATGCTTGAATACGAGATATTGTCGGAAAACGGCATAAAAAGTATTTCTATACACATACCATCGGACGCAGACCTCTCGAATTCGGATAATTCTGTTATACAAAGCAGGGCGTTTTTTAAGAAATATTATCCGGAATGTTCCGACCTGCCGTACATATGCATATCGTGGCTTATGTCGCCTGCTCTTGATTTCGTATTAAAGAAGCCGTCAAACATATTAAATTTTAAATCCGGGTTTAAAATTATCGAGTATTTTCCTGATGATGAGAGTTATAAATGGTTTGTTTTCAATAACAGCAATATTGCTCCCGAAAGTTTTCCTGAAAATACAACCTTGCAAAGAAACATAAAACGGTATGTACTGTCAGGCGGTAAAATAGGCGCAGCGCGTGGACTTTTGATATAGAAATATTAAGGAATGTCAGCCCTGTGCAGATATAGTTTCCTTCGGCGAATATTTAAAATATTCCTTATAAATTCTTGAAAAATAATTGTAATTCGCATATCCGAGATAATCGGCTATATCCTGAAAGGACATTTCGTTACGGATTATAAGTTCTTTCGCAAAAAGCATTTTTTTCTCATTTATATAGGAAACGGCGGTTTTACCTGTTTCTTTTTTGAAAACGGAAGCAAGGTATTCTTTGGAAAGATTGGTAACGGAACAAAGATCCTTCAATGATATCGGCTCATTTATATGAGCATCTATATATTTTAATGCGGTATGTATATAATTATTGCCTGTGGTTTCCCTGATGCAATTTAAAAGTTCATAGAGTACAGCATTAAGTACAAAAGCACATTTCTCATGATCGTAATTTCTGTTTTGAATACGTGGAAACGGTGATGCCGATAAGAGATTTTTAATTTCCTCATTCGCAATTCCCGGCATATATTCCGGCAGCGCCAACTCTTTGCCCTTTATAAAGTGAAAGTTATAGCTGACGTATTTCACATTAGTTTTTGCGTAATCTCTTTCTCGATGGGTGCCTGGCGGCAGAAAAATTGCATCGTTTTTCTTCACAACATATTTCGAACCATTTATATAATATACCATTTTACCGTCTAAAACAAATGTCAGATCGTAATAAGTAATTTTAAACGGCGATATTTTAATACATTTGTTGATTTTTACATTTGTATATTGCTCAATGCTATCTATTAAAAAATCGATCACAACAACACCCCTTAAAATTATGCTAAAAAATATTGCGTCTAAAATTTTATAATTTACACTTCAAAACGATTATATTACAGTGTTTAAATGATGTCAAGCAATTCGCAAGTAATGACATATATTAAAATTATATAACAAAATGCAATTATAAAAGTTTGCAGAAAAATACTTATATAGCTTTATTTTAAAAAGGAGGATACTTATGGCAGACAAATTTGCTCAAATTACAGGTATTAAATCGAAAAGAAAGGAACTACTTACGGCACCGAAACCGTTGTCATTTAAGGAAAAAATATGCCATCTTGATTGCAACGATGTTACTACGATACAGACAAAAGAAAAAATGTCTACAAAGCAGGAATTACTTGCTGCACTTGAAGAAATGAAAAAGCGGTATATGCCTTTTCTGCAAGATTTTGCCCCAAAGTTAAAAAACTGTAATAAGCGTATTGAAATAAAGGATTTTTTGCGTGACGGTAAAAAGGTTAATATACCGAATTATGGCGGACCGGTCGGATATGAATTCACCGAGTATACAACAGAAGTGTTTATAGACGGTTTTAAAGATAAAGCCGTTTATCTTTGTTTTGACGGTGCCGATTATATTGCAACGGTGTATTTAAACGGAGAATGTGTCGGAATGCATGAGGGCTTTTTTTCCCCGTTTGAATTTGATGTTACAAAATTTGTAAAGAACGGAAAAAACAAATTAAGAATTGTTCTTGAAAATGATTATACCTATATGGGCAGTAGTCTCACGGCTGATGAGGCAATAATAACAGAGGGAGACAAGCTATACGCAGCGACAGGACTTGGTTTTGATGATCCCGTGCTGGGATGGCATCATTGTCCTCCCGGAATGGGATTATATGATTCGGTTTATATAGAAATTCGGAATCGCGTTAATTTAACTGATTTGTATATTCGTCCTATGCCGGAACACAGAGAGGCTGAGGCGTGGATTGAGGTTGAAAATGCCGACCATACATATAAAGATATTGAATTTGAACTTTCACTGTATGGCCAAAATTTTAAATATATAGGGTTCGAAAACAAAAAATATATTCCATGGTTGGCTTATGAGCATAAGGACGACGATATAAAGAGTGTACTCAACAAGTACGAAAACAATTCGTCCGGATCACGGCTCGTTGCAAAATTCGGAAGAAACATTTATAGAATTAAATTTAAGATTGAAGATGAACATACATGGAATTTGGAAACACCGTTTTTATATCAGTTTCAAGTAAAATTAATTGAAAATGGATTAGTGTGTGATACTGCCGGTCAGCAGTTTGGTATGAGGACGTTTGTGCAGGATACTGATAATTCGCCAAAAGGCATGTATTATCTTAACGGGCGTAAAATAAAACTTCGCGGAGCAAATACTATGGGTTTCGAACAGCAGGATGTTATGAACGGAAAAATTGATCAATTGATTGATGATATTCTTTACGCAAAAATATGCAATATGAATTTTTTGCGCTTAACACAACGCCCGGTATCTAATGAAGTTTATCAATATTGTGACAGACTTGGACTTTTAACACAGACCGATTTGCCGCTTTTTGGGGTTATGCGTCGGAGTAAGGTTGCTGAGGGTATAAGACAAAGCGAAGAAATGATACGCATGGTCAGAAAACATCCTTGCAATGTTGTTTTAACATATATAAACGAGCCATTTCCGAATGCATTTGAAAATCCACATCGCCATCTTGAAAGGGCAGAACTTGAAAGATTTTTCACAGCATGTGATAATGTTATGAAGATAAGTTGTCCCGAATGTATAATCAAACATGTTGATGGTGATTATGATCCACCCGCACTTGATACTATGCCTGATAATCATTGTTATACGCTTTGGTACAATAATCACGGCATAGAATTCAGAAAATTGCACAAGGGATATTGGCAAGAGGTTAACGATGGCTGGTATTACGGTTGTGGTGAATATGGCGTTGAAGGTCTTGATTTTGCAGAAGTTATGAGGGAATCATATCCAAGAGATTGGATTAAAGAACCATTTTCCCCCAAGAACATAGTTAAAGCTCAATCGGATGAAATGCAGCATTATTTCTTTGATAGACCATCAAATATGGAGGAGTGGATTTCCGTTACACAAGAGCATCAGGCGTTTGCTACTCGGTTTATGACGGAGGCATTCCGCCGAGATAACAGAATGGTTTCTAATGCAATTCATTTATTTATAGATGCATGGCCGTCGGGGTGGATGAAAACAATTATGGATTGCAGAAGAAATCCGAAGCCTGCTTATTTTGCATATAAAAATGCTCTTGAACCGATTATGATTAGTCTCCGTACTGATAAATTCACTTATTTTTCCAAAGAAAAAGCAAAGATTGAAACTTATATTTGTAATGACACGGCAACAGTTCTGAAAGATTGTCGTTTGAAATTTGAATTAAAGGATGGAGAAAAAACAGTTTTATCTGGTGAAAGTCCGACCGACTGTGCAGCTTTTGTTTCCGATTATTGTGTTACGGCAGAATTTGAAGTTCCTCAGGTTAAAGACAGACACAAATTTGTTTTAAAGGCAATTCTTTTAAATGATAATTCGAAAGTAATTACCTATAATACCTTTGAATTTGAGGCTTTTGAGGATGTTGATATTACTAAAAACGATAATATTGTTTTTATTACTGATTTAACACCGGGAGAGCATGAAGTGGCAGGAGAAAGAATTATTGTAAAAGACTGTGATAACAGAAATTATGTTTCAGCTCAAACAGGGCATCCCGCTGTAAGTGAGTTCAAAAAAAATGATTTCAGGTTTTGGTATGACAAGGATACCGATATGCTGAGCGTTATGACCGATAAAACATTTGAATGCGAAGGATTTTCACCGATTTTGACTGCCTGGGACGGTAAAAAAGAATCCGCTGTGCTTGCAGAAAAAAAGGTTGACGGTAAAGTATATGTAATTTCGGTTATGAATTTAAGAATAGAAAATCCGATTGCTAAGCGATTACTAAAAAATCTTTATCTGCTTTAATAATAATAAGGACAATCGAAAGCAAAGTATAATTACAAAAGTATCGGTAAAATAAGTTGTTTGTCAATTTTATGGGATTTTTGCTAATAATTGAAGTAGTAAGTTTAGGTAAAAATTAATTGGAGTGTCTTCGAAAGTTGTCGAAAACACTCCGATTTTATTGGATTTCACGTAGATTGAGGATAATTAATTTATAGATATTATAATAATTCGCTTAGTATCCAATTTATTGCATCATCATTATCAGGGCAGAATTCGTGCGTCCCGTTGAAAACGTGAAAACGAAAATTTTTTTCTTTCTCACCGAAGAGTTTTTTAAATCTTTCATACTCGGCAAGCGCTGAGTCTATATCGAAAATGTCGTCGTTGTCGCCAACCTCGATGGCGAGGCGTCTTGGATACACAAGTGCCGCAACTTCTGCATCAAGAAAGGTGCTTGCGGCGTTTTTAAATGATTTACTCATCCAACCATACTTAATTCTGTCGTTAAAATGACTGCACGAAAGCGCTGCCTTTATCCTTGTGTCAACAGCGGCGGTATACATTGTATAGAATCCGCCGTAAGACAGGCCCGACATTCCAAATTTACCGTTACAATAATCGGCTTTTTCAAAGTAATCTATGCAACGCATTACGGAATATATTTCGAGAGCCGCTATGCTTCCGCCGAGTTGTTTTAATTTCATATCAAAATCATTGCGTTTCCCTGACGGTCCAAAACGTTCTTCCTGCCATAAATCAAGTTGCGGCGCAAATACATTTACCCCTTTATCGAATATTCTTTCGGACATATCTTTGTAATTTGCACTGTCAAAAAAACTGCAACATATCTCTGGCGTTCCCAAACCGCCGTGCTGCGATATTACAAGCGGCAATTTCTTGTCGGTCTTATGCCGTATAAGTATTCCGTAAAAATAGAATCCGTCAAACAACTCAAACTGCATACGTCTGATAATGACCTTATCGTTTTCAAAAGTTTTTTGCTCGGTGACAGAGAGTATTGTTTTCGGCTTTTCATTAAGCGGCCATCCAAGCATATCACGGAATCTTTTACGGTAATATTCCTGATCTGAAATTATTGCTTTACCAAATTCGTCACGTTGCTTTTGGCAGTCTTTCGTACGTTGTTCTAAGAGCTTTTCAAGACCGTTTAAATATCTTTTTCGGTAGCCATTTCCGTATCCTTCCGATTCGGTATAATACTTTCCCATATATATGCTCCTTTGATGTATGAACCTATTCGTCTTCTATCGCAAATACAATATTGGGTAATTTTAAAATATCCTCAGTATCTATTTTTACAAATTTATTTACAGCTAAATTTATGCCCACATTGCCCGAACTGTTGCTTTTAGGTGCGGATATCTGATAAGAAAATGTTTCGGGAATTATTTTTTCAAGTTCTTCGAGTATCTCATTAAGCCTGTATGCATTATCTATCTCTATATAAATGATTTCTGTACTTTTGTTTTTACGTTCAAATTTTGCGAACAGGGTTATAGTACCAATGAATAAAAAAGTTACAATAACGGCTCCCGAATAGAATCCGTACCCTAAGGCTATACCTATGGTTCCTGTTGTCCAAATGCCCGCAGCAGTTGTAAGACCCTTTATAACATTATTGCTTTTAAGTATAATCATTCCTGCGCCTAAAAAGCCTATTCCCGATACTACTTGGGCGGGGATTCGGAATACGTCCCCGTTTAAGCCGAGTATATTGTTTACGTATACGCCGGTCATTGATGTCATACAGGCGCCGAGACAAACGAGAATGTGAGTACGCATACCTGCCGCTCTGCCGTGTCGTACCCGTTCGCTGCCGATCAGGCAGCCTATGACGACAGCGGCGGCAGATCGGATAAAAAATTGTATTATTTCCAACAGTATCAGTCCTCCTCGTGGTTTGACTTTGTCAATTCAAGAACTTCGGCGGTATAGTTTTCAGACAGCGAAACTTTGATTCCGTGTTCAGATATAAACTCTCCCGAAACGGTTTCCGAGTTGATTGTGTATGTTGATTTTTTATCAACCTTCGGATAAACCTTTAATGAATTTTGCCTAATGCGTTTCGCGAAAATTTTAATTTTGATTTTGTTATAATCAATATCGCTGTATTCTAAAATGAGAATACTTTCGGTATCGCACAATATACTGCATACGGCAGATTTCCAAAAATCCCTTTCCGCCTTATATTTTTTTACAAAATCGCATAATTTTTCAATTGTTGGTTTTGAAATGGCGGAAAGATCACAACTGAAACCAATCGGACCGCCTGTTAAAAAGTTTGTTAAAAATGATAAATGAACTCCTTCGGTGAGGCTCCACGTTGCATCTTTTGTAGATATGATATGTTCATCGAAGTTATTACCGTAATGAGGCAAATCGGGAACAGACGCTATTACAGCCCATTTTTCAAGAATTTGCGGCGGCATACGCAGAATAGAATCTTTATATATTCTCAAACCCTCATTTACACTTTGGTTGTCACTGAACCATATGCTGTCATAACATTCGCAGGCACTTAAATTTGTTCTCATTCCGCCTGAGGAACATCCCTCAATATAAATATAGGGGAGACGCTTTTTGAGTGTACAAATAAAATCTTTATAAGCAGATAAATATACGCTGAAACCCGAATGTTTAACATCGAAAAACATATCCTGATTAAAATCAAGTTTTAAAAATTCAGCCTTGTACTTTTCTGTCAAGCGGCATATCGTGTTAAGCATATATTCGCAAGCGTCGGTATTTGTAAAATCAAAGAAGTACTTGTCATCTTCGCGGATATAATAATCGGGATGATTTTTAACTATATCGGAGTTTTTGCTTGCAGTTTCGATTTCAAGCCAAAATCCGAATTTCATTCCGTTCGCTCTTACTTTGTCGGCAATTTGGTTCATACGGCCGCATAAGGCGGCTGTTTGATTTTCTGACCAGTCTCCTCTTGAATCTTCCCAGTTTTCACCTTTCCCGAACCAGCCTGCATCAATTACGAAATATTCACACCCGAGACGAGCGGCAGGTTCTATCTGCTTTTTGACATTTTCATAGGAAAGCCGATCAAATTTATAAAGCCAAGTATTATAAATAATCGGGAGTTCGCGTCTTGAAAAATGCTCATTACAAAAGCTGTGTAACTTATAACAATCTAAATCGGTTTTATTCTTAAATTCATAATAAATGATTTTTGGAAGTTCGATTTTTTCATTAGGAATAATGGAAAATGACAACTGATTCCTGTTTATCCCCATTTCAACAGAAACTGATGTTGTTTCATTATTATTACAGATTCGGCGCACATTTATTTCCCAAGAATAATTCGGTATTAAATGAAAAACAATACCGCGGTTTGTTTGGCGATTCCAGAGAGCCATCATTGGCGCGGCCCCCATAGAAGTACGGACATTTTCAACTGCAATGCTAACGCCGGTTACTAATGGCTGCCACTCGCCAAGGCTCTCATTTTGCCAACCATTATACTGCGTATAAACATCATATTCTCCATCGTCGAAAAGAAATTTAGAGTATAAGCACGTAAGAGTCAATGGCAACGAAGAAATATTAGAAAATTCACCTGTTCGATAGTTGACGCCAAGATTATTGGTTACTGTTTGATCGAGAATACTATAATGCTCATTGCGTGATTTGTATTTTCCTCCGTCAATTGAAACCGAGCCACAAACATTACCGAAATCTCCGCTAATGTTCCAAATGTTCCTTGCGTCAATAATTCTATCAGTCATATTCATTGTAAGAATCTCCGTTTTCAAAATGTTTTTTTAATTTTTTTAGACTAAAAAGGGAAATTACAGATATAAAAACCCATGAAACAAACATTGAGGAAAATCCAAAATGCTCGATTAAAAAGCCATAAGACAATGATCCGATTCCGGCACCCAAATAGGTTGAGAAATCCATAATACCGCTCACCGAGGCAACATTTCCGTTTTTGGCAAATGATACCGGGAAGACAGATAGGAATGAAGTGTTTATCAACGAGACAGAAGCATAAATGCAGCTCAAAGCTATCACGGCAAGGGTTGGAGAAATTTTTGAGAAACAAAGCAAACAGGAAAAAATGATGATTGTGATAAAAGCGAAAAACGAAACGGTATGTTCATTTTCTCTGAAAGCACGAAAAATCGGAGGGTATAACAATCGACCGATAAATCCGACAATAGGAATAAAAAGGACAAAATATGTAGTTTAATATCACTCAAAACACCGTTTATTAATCTTCCTATCGCGTGGATAATGGAAAACAATCCGCCAATTATACCTATTTGCGCGGAATTTAGAATTCCTGATTCTTTAAGACAGGGAGATGCCATCGAGAGGTTTAACCTTGCAATGTAAATTGTTGTATATGCAAAATAGCAAATAATAAATATAAGTACTTTTCGGTCTTTTCTGATATTAAATCCGTTATTTTCCTGAATTTTTAATTTCCTCCCACGGATGCAAAACGATTTTAATCAGATCCTGCGGTTTGTTTTCCATTAAATTGAGAGCATTTTCAAATTCAGAAAGCGGAAATTTATAGGAAACCATATCGCGCAGGTTTATTTTGTTTTCAGCAACAAGTGCTATGAGCGAATCCCAAGCAAATTCATTGCCTGTATATCCACAGACGGTTATTTGTCTTAAAATCATTTCCGTTACAGGGAAGTTGATATTTGCACCGTTTGAAGGTATTCCGTACAGGATTACGTGACCGCCGCTCATAGCTGTTTTTACAGCATTCTCTATGGTTTGCGGCGCTCCTGCGGCATCTATTGAGAAGTCTACGCCAAGACCGTCGGTTTCTTCAATGACACGTGAAATCAAATCTTCGCGTCGCAGGTCTATCACAACATCGGCTCCGAAGTGCCGCGATTGGGCTGCCTTTACATCGTTACGTACGGCACATATAACCTTTTTGGCACCTGCGGCTTTGGCGGACTGAATAAATGAAAGTCCCGCAACTCCTGCACCTTGAATGAGTACAGTGCTTCCCATTTTAAATCCGGCGCTCAACAATGCCCCGAAGGGACAGGCAACCGCTTCCATAATTCCGCCTTCGTCATACGAAATACAATCCGGAATTATGCGAACACATCCTTGCGGTACGACAACATACTGTGCGTCACCGCCGTTATAAGGCGGATAGCCGATTTCGCCCGCAGAGCACAGGTGCTTTCTCCCTGTACGGCAAAATAAGCATTTTCCGCAGCCCACATAAGTTTCCACTACTACTCTTTTACCGAGCAATTCTTCGTTGCAGTTCTTTCCCAATTCAACAATATCGCCGCATACTTCGTGACCTAATATGTGGGGCGGTTTTCCGCCGTCAAATTTTCCTGAAATTATATGTGCTTCTGTGGCGCAAAGCCCAACCGACATAACCTTAATTTTTACCCAACCGTCCTTACATTCGGGTTCAGGTACATCTGCAAACCTTATACTATTGATGCCTTCCCAAACTATCGCCTTCACCTTTTTAGCTCCTTTTTGAGTTTTTCAACGATTTTGTTATAAATAATTTGCTGTTCTTCGGTTATTTGTCCGATTTCGGTACCGATTGCTTTTGCGAGCAGTTTGTAGCCCATGGGAAATGTGAGCGAATCTGCATCACGTATAATAGGCAATATTGATGATTGAATTTTCATTGCTTCTGCTATTTTTCCGCTGTCAAAAGCATTGTAAATTCCTGAAATCGCATCGGGCATGGTTGCCGCAAGAGCAGTCATACTGCCGTGACAGCCTGCACAAAGGGCAGGAAGCAGACAATCATCCGTGCCTGTGTAGACATAAAAGTCGTTGCGCTCTTTGGAAGCCATATTGCAGCAGTGGGCAATGCGTTTCATATTGGCAGATGAGTCCTTTATGCCCTTTATGCCGTCTATTTCAAGTATTCGACGGTATGTGCTAAGCTCTATTCCTGTTGTGAAGAACGGAACATGGTAGGCTATAATCGGCATACCTTCGGCGTATTCAGAAACTTCCTTATAGAATTTAAAAATGTCATCCTGTGACTGTGGGAAATAGTAAGGAGGACATATTACGCAGGCGTCGTAATTGTATTGCTTGGCAACATCAATGTAAAGTTCAGCCTCTTCAACGGAGGCGGCACAGGCACCTGCCACAAGTGCTTTTTTGCCGCTGTTGCTTTCTGAAACGGTTTTTAAAATTAAGCACTTGTTTTCAGGTGTGATTTTTACGTATTCTCCCGTTGAAGCACATGGAAATATAGCGTCTATATTGCTTTTCCCGATATTTTGCGTTTGTATTGCAATTTCATTGAAATTAGGAATATTACTGTCAGAAAACGGGGTGACGGTAACGGCAACGCTTCTGAATTTCTTATTCATCGGCAGTTACCCTGTATTTTTCAACAATGTCCATATTAATGTCAATTCCGAGTCCGTCTTCCTGAGGAATTGCTACATAGCCCTCATTGTCGATTGTAAACAGCGGTTTTGTCAACGTTTGACGCAGAATGGTATCCTGTTCGCAGAATTCAAGATACCATGCGTTAGGCAATGAAGAAATATACTGCAATGTTGCCGCCATAAGAATATTGGTCTTGAACGCGTGGGGTATAACGGTTGCATTATATTCTTCCGCAAGGTCAATAAGCTTGCGCGCAATTGTAAGACCGCCGCAGCGGCTCAAATCGGGCTGTACTATATCAACACAACCTCTGCTTAATAATTCGCGGTATTCGTGCAGGGTTCCTACTTCTTCACCGCCTGAAATGCGGACATCGGTTGATTTATTGAGACGGGAATAACCGTCAAGATTGTCAGGATGAAACGGTTCTTCCACCCAATATACATCTTGCTCTTCAAATGCTTTGAGAGTACGCATTGCACCCTTTACATCGGTCCAACGCATACCTATGTCGATCATCAACTTTTTGTCGGGACCGAGAGCTTTACGGGCGGCTTTAACAAGTTCTATGTCCTTTTCAAAGCTTTCGCCCAATGCGCCCCAGCCGAGCTTCATACCCTGATAGCCTCTGTTCATATGTTTTTCTACAAGCTCGTAGATCTCTTTTTCGGTACCCGGCATAAGAACGCTGCAATAGGCTTGAATTTTGTCTCTGTATGTACCGCCGAGAGCCTTGCCTGTTGAAACACCGTATTTTTTCCCAATAATGTCCCAAAGCGCCATATCTATACCGCTCATAGCGTGAATAACAACGCTTCTTCTGCCGTGGTAAATACTTTTTTCATACATTTTACGCCAAAGCCGTTCAACGTCGAGCGGATCTTCGCCGATAAGAACTTCTTTAAGTCCCATACAAGCCATATGCGAGGCTGGCATATCTATGATGCTTTTAACAACATAAGGCGATGAATCTACTTCGCCGATGCCTGTAATGCCCTCGTCTGTATCAACGAGGATGACAACGGTATCCTGGCTTCCGTCACCGACCATTTCAATAGTCGGCTGTTTCAAAATAATTGAGCGTACATCTGTAATTTTCATTTAGAGTTCCTCTTTTCAAATATTATTTTATTTCAATATAGTTTAATAAAGCATAATGATCCGATGGGAATCCGCCGTCTGGTAAATCTTTAATAATATATTGATTTATGGGGATTACATCATTGCTTATAAAGCAATGATGTATGTGCAATACCGAACTTCCTTTTTTACTCAGTTCGGGGAAAATTTCTGACAGTTCCGAATTGTTTATACCGTAATTGTGGAATGTCGCGTCATAATTTTTAGCGGTTGCGGCATTAACGTCCGTGAAATACTTCGTCATTTCTTTGTATCCAGGAGTTTCGGCGCTCATATTGAAGTCTCCTGTTATTACAGTAGGGAAGTCTGAAATTTGTTTGCTACGCTCGTAAATCAATCTGGAAGATGAAATTTGCCCGTTATTACCAAAACCGTAATGAGTATTGAAGTAGGTAAAGCAAGTTTCGCTGATATTTTCTTTTAAGACAACGTATTCGCAAATTCTATAACAATCAAATAATTAATCCCAGCCCTTAGACTCAATATCAGGTGTATCTGAAAGCCAGAAATATCCATATTTTAAACATTTAAACCTATCCTTTTTCCAAAGAATCGGAGTTGATTCCGCACTGTTTTTTGCTCTATATTTATTAAATATTTCATAACTGCTGCCGATGGTTTCAGTTATAAAAGGAGCCCAATTGGGTGTATATTCCTGCAAACCGATAATATCAGGATCATATTTTTTAATGATTTTTCCAATTCGCGGAGCACGCTCGGCAATTGTATTTCCGCCTGGATCATCGCCGCAGCAGATGTTAAAATTCATCACTTTTAATTTCATAACTGACCTCACAAAGTTTCACGTTCAAAGAAACCTTTTAACGATATTGGATTTTTTGCTGTCATTTCTATCTCGCCCAAAAGCGCTATGACAAACGCGCGCATTGAACTTTTTGTATATGAAAATGTATTTATGTATGTTTTCATATGAAAAAGTATTTTATAGCTTGTAAAAATGTTGTTTTAGGAAACAACGAAATCTTATTTTTTCAGTCTTTCCAAAAACTCCAAGCATTCAAAATTATATTTTGCAAAGGCCTTTAAAAGTCCGTCATCATTATAATGACAATGGGTTTCAAGCGTCAGCGGACCGTCGTAATTAATTTCTGAAAATGCTGTCATAACACTTTCCCAATCAATATCTCCGCTGTCAGGCGTTGAGTGGGAATCTCTCAACTTGAAATTGTTGTGTATATGAGTCACTTTAAGCCGATCGCCCATATATCTTATAGAATCAGCTTGATTCAGGTGCATAAGATTTGCGTGCCCTGTATCCCAGCAAATACCTATGTTTTCACATTTAAAACTGTCGTTTAATTCGCATAGATCTTCGTGATTGTTCGGATAAAACGGCATAATCGGAATTACGTCCAAAAAAATCGGCAGATTTTCAAGTGCAATCCCCGTGTTGTTTTTTAACGCGATTTCGAGGTAACCTGATATTCTCCTAATATTCTCATTCAAGGTTTTAGTAGCCGAAAATCCCTGATTTACGGCTGCTCTGGGGTGATAAACATTCCATTTTGCACCGATTTTCCCTGCAACAATTATCGAATTTGTTATAGAATTTTCTATACTGTCATCGGTAATCTCTGCCGATATTCTTAGGTCATAATACGGTAAATGTGTTTGAACACAGGATAATTTGTTTTCTTCCAAAATCCGCAAAATGTTTTCAGGCGCAATTTTCCAAGCATGTTCTGATTTGTCATCCATAACGTTGAAATTAATTGCTATGGCATCAAATCCTGCCAGGGATGCAAATTTGCATTTCTTTTCAAAGCTTTTATCGTATGCTATTTGTATTGCCTTTTTCACACTTTTCACTCCTTTAAACTTTAATTATGAAATCTTCTATATCAAGAGTGTAATTAAAAAGATTTTTGCATCCGTCATCTGTTACAATGTAGTTGTTTTCAAGACGTATGCCGTATTTGTCTTTCTCATATATTCCCGGTTCTAATGCTGCCAACGTTCCGATTTTAAGATTCTCCGAAATATCAGGCAAAAATTCGGGATCAATTTCACGGTTTTTACCTATGATATGGCCTGCGTGGTGGGGACAGTTAAAACCGTTGCTTCTTAACGATCTTTGCATACAGTCATAAATATAGTCGGTACAAATATTTGGTTTTAAAACTTTTTCAAGTTGTAATAGCGTATCCTTTACCAATCGGTATACTTTCTTAGCAACGTCGCTCGGTTCGCCTATGAAGAAAGTTCTTGTTGTATCACAAAATACACCGTCAATTTGCGGTTGCAGATCCAAAATCAAAGTATCGCCGGGTTTCAGGATATAGTCGCCGGCAGGGCCTTCAATATCAGCGCTGCGTATGCCGCCTATAATGTCTCCGCAAAACGAAAAATCGTTTCCTACCGTTTTCCTGTATGAACTGACAATAATTTGTTCAATATCTTTTTCTGTCATACCGAGACAGTATTCATTTCGAACCGAGTCGTATGCATATTCGTTCATTTTCAGCAAAAATTCTATGTCCAATTTATTGATCCCACCCTTACAATATCCTTGCCTTTTCATTATATATCAACTATTGAAAATTTATAGGGAATAATGTGTTAAAAAACAGTAATTTTGTATCGTTTTTACAATAACACAAAATCACGGTTTTGAAAACGTTGTTATTTACATATTTTATTATCGGATTCCTTTGAGGTGTTGTTTTCAAAAGTATTATCGTAAGGATATGATAATATATTTTCACCCAAATAAGTATAATGATTTTCCAAATCGATTTCTTTTCGATTCATAAAAGTATTGTCTTTAATTTCTATCAACCTTAGGTCATGATGTTTGCTTTGATAGTAAATGCCGCCGCAATTTATAAATGTGTTTTCAATTATTCTGTTTCCGTATGGCAGAAGGAATTCTTCTGATTCCACGTCGGCATTATATAATTTGGGAAAGGCTTTTTTCCAAGCATCATTTTTATAATTTGATTTTTTCAAATGTTTCAAATTATCAAGAATTGTTGAAGATCCAAGATCGAACCAGATCTTACCGCGTGAATCTATCATAAAGAAATCAAAATTTGAAAAAACATTATGCATAAACAAATAATCGTGTCCGCCGCCGAGTTGGACGGCACTTGTTACATTTGCAATAATATTTCCTATGCATGTTGCAGAGGATGAAAAATCATCAAAATACAACGCGTTAATTCCTTCGCCGCATTTAATCGTTACATTTTGCGAATTAAACGTAACTAACAATTCTCCCTGAGAAACTATTACTATTTCGGATTAGATATGTGTTGCGGATGAAAAGGTCAGATTAGTGTGATTAGCATATCTGTATATGGTGATCGCCTCCTTGAATAAAACATTATCAGTAAAAAATCAAAATAGCCATATTATTGCAGATTATAATTAATTGACTTTTTGAAAATAGCGTATATAATATATTCAAAAACAGTAATCTTGTATTTTGGTGATAAAATGACTGTATTTGAAATTGAAAAAACCAATGAAATATTAAAGCACTTTTATAAGCTCACAAAAATTAAGATTTGTGTTTTCGACTGTAACGGCGTGGAAGTTGCCTTCTACCCGAAAAAGAGAATGCCGTTTTGCGAATATATATCCTCTTCGGTTGAGGGATGCAGTCGATGTGATCGCTCGGTTAAAAATGCATTTCGAAAATGCCGAAACGAGGGCAAACGAATTATCTATACTTGCGATATGGGACTTATAGAATGCATTTCGCCTATAATGTATAACAATGTTGTTGTGGGATATGTAATGCTTGGTCAAACGCGCGATTGTAATGAGCCGAATACTGTATTGTTAGAACAAATATCACAAGATTGCGGACTTGACGAGGAAAAATTAGTTCGGCTTTTTAAAGAAACACGTCACAGCAGCCAATCTGTCATTGAGTCGGCATCTAAAATAATGGAGGCCTGTGCGAGTTACATATATATGTACGGCTTAATTGATATAGATGAAAGTGATTTGCAGCTGAGAATCGATAAATATATAACTGATAATCTAAAAGACGAATTGAATGTTGACGGGCTTTGCAGAGCCTTCGGGCTGTCCAGAACCGCAATTTATAAGTTGTTTCACAAATCGTACGGTACAACCGTTAAAAAATTTATCTTTATGAAAAGAATTCGCCGTGCCGAAGAAATGCTGAAAAACTCGTCCGCTCAGATTTCGGAGATTGCCGCCGCTGTTGGAATTAAAGATTACAACTACTTTATAAAAGCATTCGGCAGGGAATACGGAATTACTCCCTTGCAATTCAGAAAAAGATTTTTGATAACAAATCAGATAAAAAAACAATAACCATATTTTTAAAATATTCATTGTATTTATTATGGCGTTCTTTCCGAAATTTACGAAAGGACGTCTATTTATATACAGATAAAGTCAATCGACTTTTTCAACAGTTATCCTCTGTATAAACCCTGCCTTGTGAAATTCACCGTCGCCTTCGTCGAATTTCATATCGTTATACACCACGACAAATGTATTTTTTGAAATTTTTTCTGCAAAAGTATTGCTGTAACTTGAAGTATCAAAATACTTGCTGTCGGAATCGGATTTACCGCTTTCACGTTCTTCCTCTAATGTCTTACCGATTATATTGTAAGGCTTGCTCCAATTCGCACCGTTATCTTCTGAAATTTTGAAATGAACGCCCGGTCTGCCGTAAATCAAAACGGCTATTCCGTTTTCAAGCGTAATTATATGCGGAGTAACGCTTGAATCCGCAACCGAAATAGGTTTTTCCCAGTTAAACCCTGAGTCGTGCGATATTGCAAGCATAGTGTCGCAAAGCGGTGTGGATTCTTTCGGATCTACACTCATATCCATTCGCATAGAACACAGAAGATCGCCGTTTTCGCATAAGGCAAGGTCTGCTTCGTTTCCATCACCCGAATAGCCGTAAGGTGTTTCCCCGAAGTCCTCTGCTACGGTACTTCGCAAACGCCAGTTAAGCCCTTTGTCAACGGATTCCAACAAATAAACGGAGGGACAATAGCGGTTTGACACCTTGGGATTTTGACCAAATGTGAGGGCAAGCAATGTGCCGTCCCTTAATTCGGTAAGTCCTGCTATGTACGGATTTTTAAATATAAACGGTTGTATAAATTGCTTGACAGGAACAAAATCCGCTCCTTCGTAAGACGCTTCGGCATTAACAAAAACCTCTCGATCATCGAAAAGTATTTCAGAGTCGCTGATTATCGGATCTGAATTTTCATCTTTGAGGTATATTCTTTCCAAACCTTTTGCATTGTCGTCAATGTCGCCGTATTTATATGTGTGTACTATTGCTTCGCCGTTCGGCATACGGAATCGCTTTTCGGGTTTTATGTCGGAAAGCGGACAAAGATTTTTTTTGCCGCGTAATGCAATTATTTCGCCGCTTCTGAGTTTTAAGTAAGGCGAGCCTATTCCGAGAAGTACGCCTATGTCGTATTTTTCTTCGCCGTCCGGTATAAACTCAAATGTATCTCCGTTATCGGAGGAGCGGAAATATAAATTGGGAGCCTGGTTTATTTTATCCGAAAAAGCAGTATCTTGCTCACCGTTAAAGCGAATTATCAGGTCGCCGTTAGGCTCTTTCCAGAGTCTGGGGATAGCATAAACGCCCCATTTTGATGTAGAGTCATTTATCGGAGCGGAGAATATGAGATTTTTAAATACGTTTATTTTAACAGACATTAAACCGCCTCCGATATTTCTTTATTAAATTGTATTATTTGTTTTGTAAATTCTCAACGACAAAAACTTGTCAAATGGAATAAAATGATGTCCTTTGCCCTTGCAAACTTTATGAAGCGCGGGGCAATTCATTGATAAGACAATTATTTGTTCTATTTGACAAGTTTTTGGCATTGCATAAAGCAGGTGATAAGCATTACAATTTAATTTGTAAAGAAGCGAAGTAGGAGATATAAATGTGTTTGGTTTTAGTGAAAATTTCAGTATTTGCGATAACTTAGGAATGCCGTATTCGTTGATTGAAGAACGGGGGCACAGATATAAATCAAAGTCTGCCGAAATTAAAAACGGAGTCTTTAAAGTTTTGCGCGCCAATACGACTTTTCTTTTTAAAACACCGCGGTTTAAAAACTTTGGTATAAAGGCAACTGTTGGTTTTTCCGAACCGACATATTGCGTGTCGTGGGGGTTCCTTTTCGGGTATAACAAGGAATTAAAAACGGGGAAAATGGTTCTCTTTAACTATTTGAAGGAAAAGAAAATTCTGAAAATACGTCTTTTTGACGTAAAAGTAAATAAGTATATATTTATTGAGGAAGCAGAATACCGCAATGTAAAGCTTTCAAGTAACGAAAAGTATGCTGTCAATGTCAAATGTGAAAACGGCAAATGCTTCGGCGGGCTGGACAATTACGGCTTTTCGTTTAAAACGGGGGAGACTTACGGTAATTTAGGGATCTCACTGTATTTCCCCGATGACGAAATGAAAGGCGTCAGTCTTTTTTATGATTTTTCAATAACCTCTGACGATCAAATTTCAGTTTTGAATATATTCCGTCGGCAGTGCGTTATTCCGCATTATGACGGCGGATCGGAAAACTATGTTCTGACCGTTTCGGTAGATAAGCTTGATGAAGAAGCATATCGTGTTTCCTATGTTCTTGACGGAGGTGTTTTCTCACGCGAACCGAAAGATTATAAAATGGAAATATGGACGGTTCAATACGATATTTTCAAAAACGCCTACATAGCATTTTCTAAAAAAACGCATACAAATAAAATGTATCTAAAAAACGGTATGCTTGTTTTTTCTGAGCAAAATGAATTCGGAAAATTCGGTGAACAGGTTTTTAAAGCGGAGAAAATGCCTTTTAAAGGCACATTTCTATTAACTGAGTTCGACAGTGAATATGATCTTATTTTCGGTTATGATGATTTTAGAAGGCTCGGGAACGAGTTTCAGGGCGGCGGAAGAGAGTTTATATATGACAAAGATTCCAAACTTATTTACAGCGGCGAATCAGTATTTGACGACGAGCTGATCGTTGTAAAATCTCCCGAGAACAAAAAAATCGTCGGGTTAATACCGAAGGATGTTTCAGAATATGACAAGGCGATCTTCCACGCACAAAATAATCATTACTTTATAGCGGATGAATGTATAAAGTTTGAAATTACCGTATGTACAAAGCGAGATATATCTTTATATAGTGTGAAAGCCGAAATTACTGATACATACTTTAACAACGGAAAGAGTATTGAACTTAAAATATCGGATAACGAAAATACCTTCCGGCGGTTTGGTTATTTTTCGCATAAATATAAGGTTGAAACGGAATCTATGCCGCAGGGCGTTTATCATATCTGCGTTAGACTGTATTACTGCGGAAAATGCGTAAAAGAACACATATCGGCTTTTGAAATTATTGACTCAAAGAACAATATTTCTCCTGCCGAAGCGTCGGGATTGCCTTTTATGTATTCGGGTGAGGGAGCGCCTCCTGAAATAGAATATAACTGCCCCGATCCTTGCATAATTAAACCTGATTTTAATATTTGCCACTATTTAAGCGGCATTCAATATCAAGCCACCGTTGCGGAAAGACGCAACCCGTGGAAATTGCTGAAACTGTATAAAAAGAAAGCATTTACCTGGATAGATGAGAGAACGGTGCCCAATGGTAAAAGTTACCGTGATTATCCGAAAAGTCTTAAAAACTCTGATTTTGTTCAGGTTGGAACAGGTAAAGGAATTTTTTTAAATATTATCAATCCAAATTGGTTTGATTATCCTGACATAAGAGAGATATATAACAATTTCAGAAAAGATTATCCGCAGTATGCCGATAAAATTTTCTGCCTTGAAGAGGGCAAAAAGGTAACGCTTGAAGATCTTGAAGTTTTGTTTTCTGTTTGTCCTGAGGAATGGGTGCAGTATTATTGCGAGAGAAAGAATGAGTTTTCCCTTAAATGTTATGGGGAAATAAGGAAAATAAATCCGAATATCAAGATTTCTCACTACGGACCGTATGCACAGTACGGCAGTAACTATTGGAGTGAATACAGTGCAAAATGGCGCGGAATAAGCAACAAGTATAAAAATGAAATAGTAGACGGCTTTTACGTATTTGAAGACTATCCGTTTATTTGCGAACAGCAGACTCATTATTCGGCGTGGGCTATGATGAGTATGATTTTAAACATACCCGACACAAAAATTATGGCGGAACTGTTTTACGATTTTGCCCCCGTTTGCCCTGACGGTTATGTGTTTTATGCGAATCCTCCGTACGGCAACTGTAAGGTAAAGCCGTATCAAACGGTTACTCAGATATACGAGTATATGTATTCGACGCCTGTTTTTCGCGGCGGACAGTTCCATTATTACAGTGACAATTATTTCCAGATCTTACAATCCTATAATATTGATCCTGAACAACGTTTTACGGAGTTTTTAAAGGGCTGGGGATGCTACCTTGAAAACAAACCTGTAAAACCGCTCCGTTCGGCTGCGTTTATAGCTGAATTTGAACCGTTTGATGACAGATATGACCTTGATTATAACGGAAGTGCTTTCAACAATGTAAGTCAGGCAGGTGAGTGCTTCGTTTACGAACAAATGGCGGAGTACGGCATGCCTAAGGGATTTATGACGAATTTTGACGGGCTGAAACAACTGGATAACGATATGGCTGACCTTATTTGTATTCCGTCGTTAAAGGACAGGGAAAAATCCGAGATCTCAAAACTAAGGGAATTGTTTGAAAACGGGGCAGCAATGGTTGCGGTCGGATATGTTGACGGTCTTGAAGATATTTTCGGTGTAGAGAAATGCAAATCCCGTGATATTGTTAATCAATTTAAGGGCAAAGATGACGAAGAACTTATTACACCGCGTAAGGCGGAGTTCCGTTACCGTGTAACCGACGCAGAAACGGTCTTGTATGCAGTAAATACTGTGACAGGAGCAAAATATCCTGCAATAATAAAAAAAGATAAGGCTGTTCTTATAAATTGCTACATTTGCGATGTCGGAAGTGAAAATTATGTTTTTGAAACCTTCGGATTGGCAAATATAAGCAATCTGCTTAAAGAAACATGCGCCCGACTTTTAAAAAGTATCAGCGAGCCTGCGGCAACGGCTGACGGGCGTTACGGTATTAATGTGTTCGAAAATACAAAAGGCGAAACGATGCTTATGTTGACGGATTATTCCTATTACGGTGAATCGTCGGAGACAAGCGAGGCGTTTGTACGGTTCGATAATTTGAATGTGAAGGACATTTCGTTTGCAGGTCATACGGATGACGAGTGTGTGATTAACAAATTCTTTGACGGTGAACGGTTAAGCGCTTTCAGTGTTGAGATCAAGCAACGCCAAGCTTTAATGTTTAAACTTAAAGTTTAGGATGTGATATTTTGAAAGTATACAGTGTAAGAAGCAGCAAATTCAGAAAATACGGCAGAGTTTTGGAGCAATATGATTACGAAGAACTCTTTAAAACTATGGAAGCCGTTAAAATGCAGAATAGTGGGATAGATTATGTTGCGAGTGTACCCGAATTGGAAAAATGCGAAGTGGCTGCCGAAATGCAGAATAGAGGATTTGGCGGTATTCCTATACAAATTGGATATGTTTGCGGCAAAAGCCATAGACTTGACTGTCTTGAATACCATAAAAGTTCTGAGTTTAATATAGCTGTTGATGATGTTGTTTTGGTTGTCGGCAAAGAGGAAGATATTGAAAAAGGCAGTTTTAACACTAAATCCTGCGAGGCTTTTTTGTTACCGTCAGGGGTAGGCGTGGAACTGTTTGCGACCACGCTGCATTATGCTCCGTTCAATGTAAATGACAAGGGATATAAAATGATATGTGTTCTGCCGAGAGGAACCAATTCAGATGTTCCGGAAATTGCAATAAAATGCGATGAGGATAAAATGTGCTTCGGAACCAATAAGTGGATAATGACGCATCCCGACGCGGCGGCTGACAATGTTGGTGTTTATGTCGGAATTGAAGGCGTAAATTTTGAATTTAATATGTTAGAATTTGGGGAGGTACAGTCATGAAAGAAAGGCTAATAATCAAAGGCTTTGAAAACGCAAGAGAAGTATATGCTTCATACGGAGTTGATGTCGACAAAGTGACCGAGCGTTTTTTAAACATTCCCGTTTCAATTCCCTGTTGGCAGGGAGATGATATAATAGGTTTTGAATCCGCAGGTGCAGGGGCAAGCGGCGGGCTTATGATTACAGGTAATTATCCAGGCAGACCGAGAACTCCGTCCGAGTACAGGGCAGATTTGGAGAAGGCGCTTTCTTATTTGCCGGGTAGAGTTAAGGTTAATTTACATTCAAGCTACGGTGAGAATTACGAAAGCGGCATAGACCGAGATGAATATGCTCCCAGACATTTCAAGAATTGGGTCGAGTGGGCAAAGAATAACGGCGTAGGTCTTGATATGAACGCAACTACTTTCTCTCATCCGTTGGCATCGGACGGTCTTACTATTTCAAATCCCAACGAAAATATAAGAAAATTTTGGGTTAAACATATGCAGTCCGTCAGAGAAATTTCCGAATATATCGGCAAGGAACTAGGACAAGTTTGCGTTTTCAACACATGGGTTCAGGACGGTATGAAGGATATGCCGGCGGACCGTATGAAATACCGCGCTTTGATGAAACAGTCGTTTGATGAAATATTCTCAAAGAAGAAAATTTCAACCGATTATGTTTATGATGCGTTGGAGCCGAAATTGTTTGCGGTAGGTGTTGAAGAATATACGGTAGGTTCTAACGATTTTTACCTTTCGTATCACGGTTACGCAAGAGCAAACGGAATAGGCAATACCATTATGAATTTGGATATGGGGCATTTCCATTGCGAAGAATCCGTTGCAGATAAAATATCCGCAGTTATGCTGTTCTCCGATAGGTTTATGGCACATTTTACAAGGGGAATCAGATGGGATTCGGATCACGTCGTTATAAATAACGATAAAACCAACGATATGATGAGAGAGATAGTCCGTTGCGGCGTTTTGGACAAGGCGTTCATAGGAACCGATTATTTTGATGCTTCAATAAACCGTGTTGCTGCTTGGACAATAGGCACACGCGCGGTAAAGCGTGCTTTGCTTGCCGCTATGCTCGAACCGACCGAAATGATTAAAAAGGCGGAAAACGACGGCGATTATACAAAACGTTTAACTTTGATAGATGAGTTCCGTTCTCTTCCGTCGGAGGCTGTGTGGCAGTACATTTGTATGAAAAACAATGTGCCGATAGCAACTGAATGGCTTAACGATTTGAAAGAGTATGAAAAAAATGTTATGCTTAAACGAATATAAACTATTTTTGGGGTAATATGGAAATGTATAAAATATTTGCGATAGGCAACAGCCTTACTTCTGATACAACAAGATTTTTCACAGAAATTTGCGAGAAAGATCAGGGATATTCAAAATTGGTCGCTGCTTTAATCGGCGGGATGAACCTTGAAGGACACGCGCAAAGGAGTTTATCCGGTGCACATGAATACGAAATATATATAAACGGTATTAATTCGCGGTTTAAAACTTCGCTTGGCGAGGCGCTTGCGAGTGATGAGTGGGACTACATAATAATGCAACAGGCGTATGATGCGTTTGAAAATCCCGAAAATCTCAGCAAATACTACAAGTACTTCGCCGATTGCTTTAAACTGGCTGCCCCTAAGGCAAAGGTGTTGATACTTAATACGTGGGCGCCGTTTGTTGACGGAGATATGAAGAAAAATGCTGAGCAAAACCGTCAATATGAAGAAATGGCGCTATGTGCGGCTCAGGCAATGAATTTGGACAAGAGCAGCATTGTACCCGTTGGTAAGGTTATAGATAAAACTGTCAAGGGCAAAATACCGTATATTTACCGCGACAATGTTCATTTAACACTTTCAGGCGGAAGGTATGCTGCGGCGCTTACTTTGTATTCATACCTTTCCGGAAAAAAAGCAGTCGGAAATGATTTTAGGACATTTCTTAATCCGCGCACAGAGGAAGATTTCTTGTTCGGAGAACTGTGCGGTGATGTATTCACCCCTATGACTGAAGAAAATATAAGAAAAATACAGGAAAACATTGATTCAGTTTTGCACAACTAGAACAATTAAAGATTAAGAAAACAATATTATAATTCAAATGAGGTGCCTACAATGGATCTAAGCAAACTTACACTCCACGAAAAAATTTGTCAGATGATGGTCGTAAAGGCGGACCCTAAAAAGCATATTGCACAATACGGTTCAATAAAGAACTTTATGGAACAATATCCCGTAGGCGGTATCTTTATCGCACGGGAGATTCAAAATGACAAGTCGATAGACAGAAAAAAATTTGCGGAAATAGTTGCGGAATATCAGAAATACTCTAAGATCCCGCTGCTTGTTGCCGCCGATTCCGAGAGCGGAACAGGTTTTCTGGGTAAGGATTATATAACTTTGCCGCCTCCGATGGCGCTTGGTTCTTCGCGCGATAAATCACTTGCATACGATTACGGCAAGGCAATTGCACAACAATGCCGCACGGTCGGCGTAAACTGGGCATTTGCTCCTGTTTGTGATATGATTTTCAATAAATTCAACGAAATAGTACGTCACAGAAGTATATCCAACGACCCTCAACTTCAAGCCGAAATGCTTGCCGAAGAAATAAAGGGTTTTCAGGAGCACGGCGTTTTGACAACGGGAAAGCACTTCCCCGGCGACGGATGCGACGCGCGCAATCAACACATTGTCGGCAGCGTCAACAACCTTTCAAGGCAAGAGTGGCTTGAAACCTACGGAAAGGTATACAAGTCTTCCTTCGATGCGGGAATGATGGCGGTTATGGTCGGTCATATTTCGGTTCCCGCCTTCCAAAACGACGCGGTTGACGGGGTATATCCGCCCGCCACACTTTCCTCCGACGCGATAAGTCTCCTTAAAAACGAACTCGGCTTTAAGGGCGTGGCTATTACCGACGCTATGGATATGGGCGGTTTTGTCCGTTGGAAGTTTGACCGCAGAAAAGCGGAGGTCGAGGCGTTTAAAGCAGGTCTTGATATGATGCTTTGGCCGCGTGAGGAGACTGCCGAACTGATTGAAAAGGCCGTTGAAAACGGCGAAATACCGATGTCGCGCCTTGATGACGCAGTAGGCAGAATTCAAGCCTTAAAGGAAACCATACCCGACTTCGAAGCAAAGCCCGAACAATATGAGAGTTCGTTAGAGTTTGCGAAAGCAACACAAAGCAAGGTTGCAGAAAAGGGTTCAACACTCTACAAAAACAAACTTGGTTTACTTCCTATTGACGGGAATAAGGTAAAAAAGGTTCGTATAATATCCGCAGTTGAATTTCTTATGGAAGGCAGAGATTATTTGGATGAACTTGCCGATTTTGTGGTGGACGAATTTAAGAAACACGGTGCCGAAGTAGACTTGCGCCGCGAGTGGGACGTTTATCTTGAAGACTATGAGTCCGGTGAAATTGACTGCGATTACGACCTTATAGTTTACTGTGCTTTTTCACACTCGGCACTTCCGCTGTATGCAAGACAACTTGTTAATCTTCATTCGGCACAGCGCTTTGATGAAGACAAGACGGTAGTAATGGTTATAGGCACACCTCATTATTTAACCGAATATTTCCCGCTTGCAGATACGGCAATCCACACATATACCGACAAGCGATGTATAAGCAATGCCGTTGACGCAATCTACGGTGAGAGACCGTTTTACGGAAAATTACCTTTAAAGATTTAAAAACACAGGTTTGAAATGAATTGCAATTTTTATATAATTAATCGCAATTATATATATTCCGTATTTAAAAAATAAATGCTATCATTTAATTAACGAAGTTGAAAGGAAATTCCCGATATGAATAAAGTGTTTTTCGTTTCCCCAGAGGGAAGATTTTATTGGAGCGGAAGAATTCCCAATCCGTCAGAGGACCTGCATGACGGTCCGGTTATAGACCTCGTGCGTGCTTTGGAAATGATAAACGAACGTATAAGCAAAGGTGAAATTTGCGATTATACCATAAAAATTAAAGGCGGTGTTTACCGCCTGCCGTCGGCAATGCAAATCGGGAATCAGGAATCTGTAAGGATAACCGTCGAGCCTTATGACGGCGAATACGTATCATTTAATGGTTCAAAAAGAATTAAAAATTGGGAGGAAACCTTTGTAAACGGTAAAAGGTGTCTTCGCGCTTATATTCCCGAAGCCGCAAACAACGGATTGTCTGTAAAAAATCTTTTTATTAACAACGAGCCTGCAAAAAAAACAGTTTATCCGAGCGACGGCTCAAAATTGAAAATCAAGTCATTACCCGAAGGTTCACTTGAAGACGCTTTGGGACAGGGAAACAGAGCATTCGAGATTGATCCAAAGGATATTGAGTTTATAAGCGATATTAAGAGCTGTGAAATTTCGGTTATACATTATTGGATTGACGAACACCTTGATGTTGCTGATTATGACAGCGAAAAGCACATTATATATTCAAGCAAATATTCGCGTTTTAAATTGCAGGATGATAAGCAGAACGATTATGCTCTTTACAGAATTGAAAATGTATTTGAGGAACTTAAAAATGCAGGTCAATGGTATTTTGACAAAAAGAACTGCTATGTATACTATATGCCGAAGGAAAACGAAAATGCCGAAAACATATTGGGTGAAATTCCTATTACCGACAGCATCATTAATATCAACGGCACCGCAGAATGTAAGTCGGGAGGCATAACATTCAAGAATATAACCTTTGAATGTACTGCCGATTCTTTCATTCCGCCGCATACCGAGCGTTTTGGCAAAAAGGTCGAGGCAGGCAGTTCGCCTCAGGGTGCGGCACACCTTTGCGGGGCAGTAAATATTAAATTTGCGGACCGTTGTGTATTTGACGGCTGCACTTTCAGGAATCTCGGCGGCTATGCAATAAATATCGGCGAGGGTTGTATGTATAGCGTTGTTACCGACTGTGATATATACAATAACGCAGGAGGCGGCATTAAGATAAACGGCGGTGATATCAACTCTCCGTTGTCCCACCGTTCGGGTTGCAATCTTATTGAAAATAACCGTATACATCATAACAGCCTTGTATATAAGAGCGCAATCGGCATTATAACTCAGCATTCGTTCTCAAACCGAATAACCCGTAACAGTATTCATGATATGGAGTATTCGGGAATTTCGTGCGGCTGGGTCTGGGGCTATTCGGAAAGTGTTTCTAAAAATAACATAATAGAGTACAACCATATATACAATTTAGGCTCGGGAGATATGAGCGATATGGGCGGCATATATCTACTGGGAATACAACCGGGAACAGTAGTACGCGGTAATCATATCCACCACATTAAAAAGGCAAACTACGGCGGTTGGGGAATATATCTTGACGAAGGCAGTTCACATATTGTTGTTGAAAAAAATATTGTTCATCACACCGCTTCTTCACCGTTTAATATTCATTACGGCGCCGAAAACACAGTAAGGTACAATATTTTTGCCTTTGGCGATATGGGTTTGATTGGGTTTGTGCGCGGCGAACCGCATTTAATGGTGACATTTTATAAAAACATACTTGTCGCCGACAATAATCCGATAATCGAGGGTGAATACAATTTCTATTTCACCGAAAAGCTGGCGCTTTCCGACAACAACTTTATTTGTGATATTTCGGGCTCACCAATAACAAATATGTATTCTCAGCGCGAAGGTGCAGGCGATGAGATACAAACGTGGGAATATTGGAAATCAAAAGGTAACGATGTCAATTCATATTGCGGTGAATTAGGATTTTCGGACATTAATACCTTTACTCTATCTGAGGACAGCATTGTATATAAAATGTCATTCCCGAAAGACGTTTCAATCTATAACGCCCCACAAGATTAGCATAGATGATATTTTTAAAATGAAATTCAATCAAAAGCAGTTGCAAACTCAGGCAACTGCTTTTATTTTATTGAAAGATTTGTTGGAAAATGTATGTAAAGCAGGAAAATTTAATAGTTTGTTGGCAGATATGACAAATTTTTGGTCAAAATGGCAAGTGTTTATCCTTGAAAAAGTACAAAAAAGAATTTAAAATTAGAATGAATAATAGAAAAGGAATGAATTTAATGAAAAAAATTTCCCGAATATTCACAGTTTTGCTTTCATTTTTATTAATTTTGGGCAGTGTACCTATCGTTTCGTATGCGGTGTCAGGCAAAGGAACATTGAACGACCCGTACATAGTAACAACGGCGGAAGATGTCAATAACATAAGGAAAAATCTTTCTGCACATTATAAGCTGGGGAACAGCATAGATATGTCGTCAATTAAGGATTTTTCACCTATCGGAACACTTGCCCGTCCTTTCAAGGGATCGTTCTCTTGCGATGTTGACAGTAGCGGCAAGCCGAAATACGCAATATATAATTTGAGCGTAAAAAACTCAGCCGGTGAACTTAATAATCACAACTATAAGCAGTCCCATTCCGATTATTCAAGAAATAATTCAAAATGGGAAACTGGTCTTTTCGGTGCGATACAAAGTGCAACGGTCACGAATATATGCGTTTTAAATGCAAACATAATCAGCACGGTTCTGGGAACACACTCAATTAACAGCGATTTTGTCCCGTTCGCAGGAACTGATGATGAAATGGGCACAGCGATACTTGTCGGTATAGCTAAGAGCAGTAAGATTACAGGCTGCACAGTTTCAGGAATGATTACTTCTGCCTCTAATGAAACGGGCGCTCTTGCAGGCGGCGTATTCGGCACAACGGTTAAAAACTGTTATGCCAATGCAACTGTCGCATTAACGGGTACAAAGCATAACGGTCTTATGTTTGGATATGCAACGAACAGCTCGGTTATTGACAGCTGCGGTGTTGACGGCAAAATAACCTACGAGGTTAAAGGACCTAATACATATAAATCATCAGGTTTTATCGGGTGCGCGCAAAATGTCACAGTAAGTAATTGCTACACAAGAGGCGAGGCACCGAACGGTGATGGTTTTTGTTACACAAGATTCGGCGGTTCCCCTAAATTTGACAGCTGTTATTCATCAATTGAAACAGGATCAAGCGACGAAACTGACGCCGAAGGCGTTACCGTTTCAAACTGCTTCCAACTGACTGCGGCAAAATCGTATTTCCCCAAAAGCGGCGCCGACGCTGCAAAGAGTTACTTTGCGGGCAAGTCAGAATGGGATACAAGCGGTTCGCTTCCTGAAATAAAAGCTCTTAATCGTAATGTCGATTATAAGTCATATTCAACAGAGGCAATGAGTACTTCCGGCGGCACAGCCGCAATTGCATCCGACACTCAGCAAACAACCGAGTCGGGTGATTCTCAAACCGAGGAACAGAGCAACAATGAGTTTTTAACTCTGCTTAACAGCCTTCCCGAAACTATAACTCTTGAAAACAAGGAAGACGTTAAAAAACTCAAAAAACTTTATGAGGGATTGAGCGACGCAGATTTTGCCGATGTTACCGATGCGGATACCGCTAAGTATAACAGTTTGATCACTCAGCTTGACAAACTTTTGTTGCCTTATTTGCTTGAACAGGCAAATAAACTGCCTGCCGTTTCAAAACTTACAAGTAAGGATAAGGCAGTTGTAAAAGAACTTTACGAGGATTATAATTTCCTGTCGGACGATATGAAGTCCAATCTTTCGGAAGATGTTGCGAAGAAGATAAAGGACGCCTACAAAAAACTGTTCTCCGATAATGAGTCGGACAGTAAGAAATCTTCTAATTCCGAAAAGGTTATAATAATTGTACTTATCGTTGCCAACGTTTTGTGTATAGGCGGAATGGTTACAATGCTTGTCTTGTCGGTAATATCGTACAGGCGTTTTAAGAAAAAATGTTTGGACGATGATTCAGATGATGAAGATGAGTTAGAACAATAAAGAGGGTGAAAGGCTGAATATGAAAAAGCAATTTAGACTTTTAACAGTCGTTTTAGCGATTCTTCTGGTTTTACAGGGAATTACGGTTTTTTCGGCACAGTCGGCTGTATTTAACCTTAAACTGTCTTCAAAAGAAGTGGTTGTCGGTAAAGAAATTACAGTTAAGGTTACGGCAAGCAATGTGTCAGATGTTGCGGCTCTGTTTTGCAAGCTGAAATATGACGCAAATAAGGTTTCCCTGAAAAGCTCAAATGTTAAAAATTCAATTTTTAACGGAATAAGTGTTTACAACAATGAATCGTCTTCAACAGTCTCCTGCGCTTGGGAATCGGCAGACAATGTTGGTGTAAAAGAGGGGACAGTGTTTTCTCTTACTTTTAGTGTTAAAGAGAATGCTCCTCTCGGAAGTTCGGATATTTCATTCGAGATTTCAGAACTGTTTTCCGCGTCATATCACAATGTTCCTTTTACTGTTGCAGGTGATAAAAGCTTTACAGTTATAGGAAACAGTGTTCCGCAGGAGGTGACCGATACAATAGCCAAAATCGATGCAATCGGTAAGGTTGATACAAGCGCGGAGTGTTTTGCGAGAATAAACGACGCTTTGTCAATGTATAACGCTTTGAGCAGCGACAATAAGGCTCTCGTTACAAATTCAAAAACTCTTGAAGACGCTGTAAGGACTTACTACGACTTAAAGTTTAGAGAAGAGGAAGCACAAAACGCCGCTGCAAATACAAAGATAATACAGGATTTTAAAAATCGTGATATTTTAAAGAAGAACATTTCCGAAATTTCTTTAAAGGACGAAATTCCGATACTTGACGCAATAAGTTATCATAATCAGCAGAGCGCTTATATAAGGTCTCAGTTACAGGCTGAATATAAACTTCTTATGTCGTTCAAATCGCGTATAGAGGAAATTAAGGCTGAAACGGAAGATAGGGAGACTGCCAAAGAACAGGTCGCTTCATTCAGAGCGGTTTACAAATCCTTGATCAATCTCCCTGTCGGAAATATGATTTTGGAAGAAAAAATACTCGGAAATATTGAAGACGCGCTTCGCGTGTACGACCTCATAAATGATTATGCAAAAGCGGAATTGAAGCCTGAGTATGAACATATACTGGAACTCAAAAAACGTTACGAGGAACTTGAAATACTAAATGCTCCCGAGAGCGAAGCCATAATTAAGGCAGCTAACGAGTTTAAAGAAAAATACCGTAGAATATTGAACCTTAATCAATCGGAAATAACTGATAGCGATGTCGCCGAGATAAACGAGGCAATCAATGAACTAAAAGGCTTTTCAAACGAATTGCGGGGTAAATTGATTAACGAGTTTGAAATCCTCAACAGTTTTCTCTTGTTGCTGAATAACGGCGGAGGAGACAACTTGTTTGACGGCGAAACGATTTTGCCGACCGACAACCCAAGCGACAGTACGGTTGAAACAGTAGTCGAAACCAAAACAGTCGAGGGTAAGGCGAAAACCGTATACGTGGATAAGGTTGCGGGCATTAATAAAAACATACTTAATTTAATTCTAATTTTGCTGGTGTCTGTTGCGGCATTGCTCGGCAGTGTATTTGTTTATACATCAATTAAGAGAAAGGAGCTTTTCACTAATGGCGAAGGTACTCAAAAATAAATATTTTCTTCTTGCCGTGAGTTTGGTTTTTGTTATTGTCCTGTCGCTGTTTGCACCTATGCTTTCGGCAAAGGCAGAGGTTATATATGAAAAGGAAAATCCGCGTCTTAAAACCAAAATTTACGAGGGCGAGACCGCAGGAAACGGAAAGTATACCCCTACGTTGGGATATACCGAGACAGAGGACAGTTATACTCTTCAAACTAACGCATGGAATATGTGGAACAGCTCCGACCATATCGTAATTGCCTATGAGAATTATAAGGTGAAGTACGGTGATAAGGGTAAACTTACCGTCACCGCTACGGTAGACGGTTTAAACGGTGTTGACGGAACAGAAACCCATCCTACATCTTCAATAGGAATTAACGTTCGTGACGGCGATAGCGCCGATGCCGCAGAGCTTTTCCTGCATACACGTCCCGAATTTGTAGGTGCGGTTTATAGAGGAAGCAAGGGCTCCTTAACGTCATATCTTACTACAACAAGAATACCGCCTGTTTATCCTGTTCAAATTAAACTTGTTAAGCAGGGCAATGCTTTTCAGTGTTCCTTTAAAAACGCCGATAGCGACGCATGGGTGACGCAGCCTAAGGTATACATAAAAATGGGCGAGGATCTTATGATAGGAATCGCGGCTCACTCAACCAATCCGAATAAAGAGGTTGTTGGTACGGTAAGAGACCTCAAAATCACAATAGAAGGTCCCGCAGGTTCTAAATATGAGGGCGATGGGGACGGCGGCGATGACGGTCCGAAAGAGGATTTGTCAAAAGTACCTCATCCTGATTCGCCGCTTACAGACGACATTTTGTTAAGAGAAACCTTTACCGACGGATCACTTGTCAACGGCGAGGCCTCCCGAGATAACACCATTTGGGGCGAAAAGGGAAGCGCTGCCGAATATGCAGTTATCGAAACGGTGACCGAAGAAGACGGCAAGAAAAACAACGTCTGGCACCGTGAATTCACAACCGATTACTATTATATCGGCGACCCCGCTTGGACAGATTATTCCTTTGAGTCGGACTTTAAATACGGCGAAAATTGCAATACATCGGCTGAAAACGCTTTCTGTATGGCTGTCCGAGCCAAGACCGTCGAATTTAACGGATATTCCCATTATTATGCGAAGGTTTCATACGGTAATAAGATAACGCTGTTTAAAACCGTTCTTTCTGGATCGGGGCAGATTAACGGCAGCGGAGTCTCAATAGGCTCTTGTGAACTAAATTCCTCATTGTTTGACGGCAAGTGGCACAATCTTAAAATTGATGCCTTTGATAATATTATTACAGTTTATTTGGATAATGAAAAGGTTTTAGAGATTACCGATGATTTTATTCCCGTAAGAGACCCTTATGTTTCTGAGCCTACAAAACTTATAAATTCAATCGGCAACGTCGGAATTTCAAGTGAGGGTACCGATATTTATCTCGACAATATAATCGTTCGCAAGTTGATAGATTTAAAAGGCGGCGATTGGGATAATTCAATTGACGGTAATTGGAATGAGGACATACCTGATTATATCAAAAATTGGGCATATTAATTTATTCGTTCAATGTCAGGGTGACATTTAAATAATAATTTTATTAAAGGGTGAAAAAAATGAGTAAATCTTTAAAAAAAGGCTTGTCAATTCTCGTTGCTGCGGCATTGTTGATCGCGGCAATACCTGCGGCGGTATTTGCGGCGGATGATGACACGGAACTTACCGATAAGTTTTACAACTTTGAAGATGAGTCGCAAATGGCAGATTGGAAAGCGGCTTATCGCAGTTGGGACGGTAAGACTTTCACGGAGGGCTCAAATACGTGGACAGCACGCGAAAGTTATACGGATCTTAACGGTAACACATCTTATACATTGCGAACCGGGGTAAAGAATAACGGAGAATACGGCTATTACATATATAACGGCTTGCTTAAAAATGCTGTCAACAGCATTAATAAGATCTCGGGGAAAATAGCGATAAATGATCAGGGAGCCGGCAGCCGTGTCATAAAACTTTATTATGACTACGAAAATGATAAGGGTGTTCAATTCTGCGGTGAAAGGGATACTAATATCTATTATCTTAAAGATAGTGCAGTAAATGGCAATAAGGCTTGTGCATTTAAAGAGGGAAACCCCGCAAACCAGTGGCTGACATTTGAAATTGCCTATGACGCAACGGGAGTGGATTTCACATTCAGAAATGAACTTAACGAGGTTATAACTTTCAGAATAAATGAGGGCGAAGGCTTCAATCCCACTAAATTTGCAATTATGTCTACAAACCGTAACACCTATTTAGATGACGTTACGTTTGATTATAACGAGACTCCCGCAACTGCGGCAGAGAATTTTAAAACAACCTATGCGGCAATCCTCGCTAAAACAGCCGATACATTAGAAATTAGTGATAAGTCTGATTTGGAAACGGCTGTTGCAGCTTATGCAGAACTTGATTCCGCAGTTCAGGCTATTCTTGGTGAACAAAAAACACTTCTTGATACGTTAACCGCAAAAATGGCTGAATTGGAAATGTATAATACCGAACTTACCGATAAGTTTTACGACTTTGAAAATGAGTCGCAAATGGCAGATTGGAAAGCGGCTTATCGCAGTTGGGACGGTAAGACTTTCACGGAGGGCTCAAATACGTGGACAGCACGCGAAAGTTATACGGATCTTAACGGTAACACATCTTATACATTGCGAACCGGGGTAAAGAATAACGGAGAATACGGCTATTACATATATAACGGCTTGCTTAAAAATGCTGTCAACAGCATTAATAAGATCTCGGGGAAAATAGCGATAAATGATCAGGGAGCCGGCAGCCGTGTCATAAAACTTTATTATGACTACGAAAATGATAAGGGTGTTCAATTCTGCGGTGAAAGGGATACTAATATCTATTATCTTAAAGATAGTGCAGTAAATGGCAATAAGGCTTGTGCATTTAAAGAGGGAAACCCCGCAAACCAGTGGCTGACATTTGAAATTGCCTATGACGCAACGGGAGTGGATTTCACATTCAGAAATGAACTTAACGAGGTTATAACTTTCAGAATAAATGAGGGCGAAGGCTTCAATCCCACTAAATTTGCAATTATGTCTACCAACCGTTACACTTATTTAGATGGCGTTACGTTTGATTATAACGAGACTCCCGCAACTGCGGCAGAGAATTTTAAAACAACCTATGCGACAATCCTCGCTAAAACCGTAGATGATGTGACACTTGAAGACAAGGCCGAGATCGACAAAGCTAACGCCGCCTACAATGCTCTTTCTGATGAGGCAAAGGCACTTTTAACCGACGAATATGCAGCACTTAGCACTTTAACGGCAAAGGTCAACGAGTTGGATGAAATTGCAAACGCTCCGTATACGCTTACTATGGAAAACGGCGCTTATCTCAGAACCGTAGCTCCAACGGGTATACGTTTCGGTGTGAATGTTACCAAAAAGAATACTGCTGACGTAACGGTTATAGAGTACGGTATGCTGTTTATGCCTACCGACAAGCTCGACGGTAATTCTCTTACTTATGATATGATCAAAACTGCAAATACAAACGGCGCAAAGGCATTAGCTGCTAAAAAGAGCGGAAACGGTCTTACGGTATCTGCCAAATTCTATGGATTGTTGGCAAACGTTGTTCCACAGCCCGGCGCAAATGATAATGATTTGAACGTAGGAAATCTTAAATTTGCCGGTAGAGCGTTCACAACACGCGCTTATGTAAGATACATTGACGCAGACAATAACACAAAGATTGTTTATTCCGAAGTGTCGGATTCACGCTCTGTTTACGGAACGGCTATAAGAGCCGCCGCCGCTTACAATTTAGGTAGCGAATTTGCGAGCTATTTTGATAAAGCAGGCGACAGCGCCGATGTAAATTCCGATATAACTGCCGAGCAGTTGAAGGAATACGGTATGTCGGCTATAAGCAAATTGGCTGATAACGGTAAGATTTTTACGAAATAATGGGAGGAATTAATGTTGAAAAAGAAATATATTAATCCCGAAATGTTTTACACTGCTCATAAGGATATAATTTGTAATGATGAAACCAATGAGGATGATTTGCTCATTGCAGGAACAAGCGGTATTCAAAATGATTTGGGCTGGTAAGTTTAAAATTCTGATTTTGTGTATTTCAATGTTGCTCTTACTCTGCTCGTGCGGTAAAAAGAATAAGATCGGAAAAAATACAAATTCAGAGAACAACAGTATATCTTCGTCGGCATCTGCTGACGATTCGGATAAGCAGGACACTTTCGGCAGTTCTTCTGCCGAAGGTGTCGGCGATACCGTTCCCGAAAGTTACAAAGGCAATCAAAGCAAAAACGATAAAACCTCACAGGTAACCTCCGAAGATGTGAGCGTAGGAATTATTGACGGTTCGGAGGAGACTCCCAAATCCGACGGTTCGGGATCAGTAACCTCTCAAACGGCAGAGTGGATAGGCCCGTTCTGATTTTACCAAAGGTGAAAAGGTGAAAATAGTGTTAAAAAAATTAATTGCTGTTTTTCTTGCAATATCGCTGTCTCTGACGATGTTGCCGATTTGGTCGGCTTTTGCCGAGGGCGGCAGCGACACGGTATTACAGGATTTAAAATTTGACTTTGAAGACGAGTCACAACTTGATTCTTGGAAAATAGAAAAACTGCCCGATTATCATTACGGAATCGAAAAATACACTCCGCTTGGGTCTGAAACCGAAACGGGAGTTTTAAGGGCAGGCGGTATCGGCGGCGATAAAATTGCTATACGTTATAATGGCGATCTGAGCAATTCGGTATCTGCTGTTTCAAAAATTTCAGGAAAAATAGCTATTAGCAGAGAGCCTTCGGTATATAACCCGATACAGGTATACTACGATTATGACAGCGATGTTAACAAATGCAGGTATCTTGCTTTGGCATCAGAAAACGGAAAAGTATATTACCGAAACTACGATAGCGATAAAATAAGAAATGAGGGTCATCTTGCAATATCTTTCGCAAAAGGCGATAAAAGCAACCAGTGGCTTAGTTTTGAAGTTTCATATTCGTATTCGGGTGTAGTGATTAGACTGAGTGATCAGTTTGGCGTATACGAAGATCTTAAATTCGATATTGATAATTTCAGTATCGGCACCTTTGCGGTTGGCACAGGCGGCGGAACTATGGCAAAATCCTTCTTTGACGATATTGAGTTTAAGTTTACGCCGTCCCCTGAAATAGCTGCAAATGAATTTAAAACCAAACACTCCAAAATACTTTATTCAGATATTTCTAAGATTACCCTTGCCGACAAGGCGGATTACGAGGCAGCACAGCGTGATTTTGATAATCTCTCGATTGATGCTATAAACCTTATCCCCGAAGAAGCGGCAAATTTGAGTGCAATCAAGCAGCTTATTGAAGATCTGGGAATACAGGAGCAATACGGTTATAAACAACCAACATACAATGATGTTATAACTGATGATTTCAGCACAGATGATATTCTTAATAAGATCTATTATACTGTAAGCGATAATTATTACAGTGCGCAGATTGCCGAGGATCCTACAAATGCCGAAAACAAGGTTTTGAAGGTTGCGGGGAAAAGCGGCGACGTGATTAATTGGCGCAGTTTTGCTTGGCCAGAGGGCGCTTCGCTGAAAAGAGTATCCTTTGATATTATGTTTGAGACAACATCGCCAACGCCACACAGAGGTTTCGGACTTCAATACTCCTATGTTGACAGTGACAATTTCAATAAAATTGTTACTTGGTCGGAACCGCCTGACGGTGGGTGGATGTACTATCCGAGTTCTAAGCGTAACGGTGTACCCGATTACGATATGGGACACGATATGACATCGCTTTTTGAATGGGTTAGTGTTGATATTGTTTACAATATAACCGAAATGACCGCAGTGATTTCTTTTTCTCCAAAGAGCAATCCTGAGAATGTAACTGGAATAAGTGTTAAACTTTCACACCCCAAGGGTAGATTTATGTTTTCTGTCCCCAGTGCACCTTCTTGGATGAATCCCGAAGGAACAGTTTACTACGATAATCTTAACATTGAGTTCCAAAAGGGCGATTGGGACGATGATATAAAAATCACCGAACCGAATGTAACTTATACGGGTAACACTTGGATCAAAAACGGTGAGACCCAGCTGCTTTACGGCGAAAAGATTTATTCAACGGTAACAGGTGTCGAAATTTCTCAGATAGCAAATGCAGATGTGTCAAATGCGACTCCGCAGTATATTTCTCAGGAAACATTCTATTCAAACGGCGATTCATCGGTTTACGCAACCGCTGCGCAGCATCACGACGGCGAAAACCAGCAGAATGTGTCCTTGCTCCAAGCTACCGACGATTCCTTTAAATTCAAAATACCCGACGATTATTCCGAGGGCATTTATTCGGTAAAATTAAATGCAAAATACAGCGGCGTTGAAGATAAGTATGTTTATATTAATTATCCGAGAATACTTAATATTGTCGGCGAAGAGGGCAGAACTGCTTTGCAGGGCGACTCATTAAGCATATACGGTCATAACCTTGTCGGTAAGTATGACGGAAGCGCTGAAATTACCGATGTCGATGAAATTGACGGCTTAGGCGTTTATGTAAAGATTGTCGGCAGTAACGGATATGTTAAAAATTTAAAAATCAACTCCGTAGAAAGCAAGTACCGACTGACGGCAACATTGCCTGACGACATTCCTGCGGGCGACTATGAGGTAATGGTTTACAACGGATACGGCGACGCAACCTGTTTCTCGGCTCCGTTTATCTTAAAGGTCAAGAACCGTTCCAATTCTTTGGAAAGTCTTCGCACTGCAAATGAATTTAACGTTAAAGACTTCGGCGCGATCGGCGACGGAAGAACACCTGATACGGCGGCATTTGTAAGCACTTTTAATGCGGCAGCCAAGGCGGGCGGCGGAACAGTATTTGTACCGCAGGGTGCATATAACATAACCAATCAGTTAAAAGTACCCGATAATGTTAAACTCATAGGTGCAGGGACGAAGCTTACTACTATTCTTGTTACCGCTTACAAATTCGCATACGGCGAATTGCCTGATGGCTCGTTTGTTCTCGGCAACAATGTTGAAGTTTGCGATATGTCTTTCTTTGCACAAAGAGCGGGGCATATGATAAGCGCAACAGGTGCCGAAAAAGGCAACGCAAATCATTATGTTCACGATATACGTATTGAAATGAGTCCTACCTCAGGAATGATTTCAGGCGGTTCGCATTCGGGAAGCCTTATAGAAGGACTTTCACCGTATGATGCATGGATGATGGCTTACAGAGAAGCAAAAGGCAGTTCCACCGGTGTTATAATAAGAGGAAAAGAAAACGCCAAGGTTTATAATAACGATGTTGTTGTTGCATTGTCCTGCGTTGCTGTAACAGAACCTTATTCAGAGGTTTACAACAATACCGCAAGTTCTATCATAGGCGGCGGATATGACTATTATACAGGCGGATGGTCGAGTATAGGAAGTTATCAGTTCTTTGAAAACAATGATTATAACAATCAAATGTTCCCAGGCGCGCCTGACACCTCTTATGTTGCAAGAAACAGTCTCGGCGGAATATATTGGAATAATAGAGAACTTATTATAAATGACGCTCAGATGGTTTACGGCATCGGCAGAAACGGTATAGCGCAAAAGGTAAATGATACGCAGTACAGGTTGCTGTCAAAGATTTCGGGAGGCATAGATTTTAAAGGAAAAATGCTCATAGTTCTTTCTGGACAGGGCAAGTGTCAAACCCGAAGAATTGTTGAACACAATGGGGACTTGATAACACTTGAATCTCCGTTTACAGTAGAACCGAACCGAAATTCGCGTGTTGGAATTCACAACAGTTATTTGAATTCTACGTACTGTCAAAATGAATTTTACGATGCCAATACTGTCGGACTCTACGGTGTTGCAGCAGGCATAGTTTATGACGGAAACATTTACAGCCGTATACGCAATACAATTTATCCCTATGACTACGGTCCTAACTGGTATATTTCTTGGGTAAATCAGCTTTATGATGATTCGTATATTTTCCAATCCGGCGGTGCAACCGACCTAAGCGGTGAGTCAAACGATATCCACGGCATAGGTACCAATGCAGTTGTGGCAATTACAGTGAGAAATAACACGCTTCTTGACGGTCACAATTTTATGGTAAGAACGGTAGAGCAAGACAGTGTAGTTGACCTGATTATTGAAGGCAACTATATAGAAAACTCTATCAAGCCAGCAATAAGTGTAAGCAATAGCGAGACGACAGCTGACGGTGTCATCATAAACAACAATACTATTGTTAATTGCAATTCTGATTATTCGATAGGCAACACCGTTGCAACCAATGATCAGGGATATGCACGCATACTTTTAAATAATGACGCTTCCGGCACAGGGACATTCGTATTAGGCGATGTCGATTTAAACGGCAAGGTCACATTAAAAGATGCAAGTATGATAAGAATGTATGTTTTGGGCAAGATAGAATTGTCCGAAGAACAAATTAAAAGGGCGGACGTTAATATCAGCGGCGACGTTACTTTACTTGACAGCGTATTGATTAAACAATATCTGTTGGGCAAGGCGGAGTTAGGTAAAAACGTCGATTTAAGCGATTCCTCTGATGAGTGGATCGGCCCGTTTTAGCAGGAATACAACAACAGCCGCATTTTGCGGTTGTTGTTGTTGTGATATTATAACCGGAGGACTATATGATTAAATACAAGCTTCTAATTGCCGATGATGAGCCGATTATTCTTGACGGTATTTCTGAAATAATCGGGAATGAACTTGATAATGTCGAGATTGTTGAAAAATGCTATGACGGGGAGACAGCAATTGAGTTTTTAAAAGATAATAATGTTGATTTCGTCATAACTGATATTAATATGCCTAAAAAAAGCGGTATTGAAATTCTTAAATATATTAGGGGCAGCAAGCGTGATATACGTTGCGTTTTAATAACGGGGTATGAACAGTTTGAAAGTGCTGTTGACGCAATTAAATATAAAGCAGACGGATTTTGGCAAAAACCGTTGCAGTTTAAAGAAATCATACTGACTTTGAAAAGGTTTATAGATGAAAAAGAACGGTCCATACAGAATGTAATTGAAATGGCTAAATTTTCGATTGAGAAAAGAAATTACGCGCGAGACGCAATTCTTATTTATACTCTAAATCATCTGTCATTTGAGGCTCTGTGCGAAAGACTTGCCTCGCACAATATAGAGAATTTCAACTATTTCAACTCTTATTGCAAGTATTTAAAGCTTTCGTGGATAGGCGATGAAATTGAGAGCATAGACGCATTTAAGGACGCTTTTGAGTTTCTTAATTCAAATCTTGACGTTTACGTTATAAGCGAAAATATAAATGAGGCATATCTTGTTTGCATTTATAACGATAATAAATATTGTGAAGAATTTTTGACTCAAAACATAGCTATGATGGAAAGCATTTATAATATTAAGGTCACGACGGAACTTATTTACGAGGGCAAACTTGAAAAAATAAACGAGATTGGCTTTGTGTATATAGTCAATATTTATTTTGATGCTATCATCACGTCTCAAAATTCTGTTTTAAGCAAGTTGCATTCTATTTTAATTAACGACTTTGATTTTGAAATAAAAAAGAAGATTGTTTATCAACTAGTAAGGAAAGGCGAAAGCTATATAGATATAGATAAGTACATTGCCGATTACCATAAAATCAAAAATGATGAGGATATCAGCGATTTGCTTGAACGCTATCAAAACGAACTTCTTATAAACATTTCAAGCCAAAATATCAAACTCAATCAAATACTGAATTATCTTTCCCAAAACTGCAAAAACGATTTTTCGCTGGTCAGTGTGGCAGACAAATTCGATATAAGTCCTACCTATTTAAGCAAACTGATTAAAAAGGAAAAAGGCAAGAGCTTTTCAGAAATAGTTACAGACATAAAAATGAACAATGCCAAAAAGATGCTTGCCTCCGGTATTCCTATCGACGAGGTTTGTGAAATGGTGGGTTACAGTTCTGTGAAATATTTTTCTAAGATTTTTAAGGATAGAACGGGCATAACGCCCAAGGAATATAAAATGTTCAATTCATCGGAGAAGTAATATGGCAAAGTTAAGCAGAAAAAATCTTTTTATAATCAGTATGGTTATTTGCGCCGCGTCCTTAGCGTTTTTATTTGTATTTTACTTTTTAAACTCAAATAATTTAGAACAGAATATTTCCTCTGTTGAAAAACAGGAAATGGGCGTGGCAAAAAACTCTTTTACAAATCAGTTCAAAAGCATTAATGATACCGCGCTGTATTTTTCTACAATAAATATCTCCGATATTCTGTTTGCCGATGAAGGAAGTTCACTTTATTTTAATAAAGGTATAATGCAGAACATTAATATGTTTCTTTCAACCGAAGATGTGGTGAACAGCATTTCAATATCAACAAAGGGGACAACTTTTTATTCGGATTTTTCTGAAATAAGAAACCTTTCCGACGACGATTTTGATGAATTGGCTGTAATTCATAATATGACGCTGTGCAGAATAAAAGGCGACGGCAAAAATAAAGGCTCCAACGTGATTTTGAGGCTGCTGGAAAACGGTTCAAGTCTCAGAAACACGGTATATATTGATATAAATACTTATCTGATCTCCAAATCGACCTTTGAAACAAACGAGTTTTCAAAAAAATTTATTGTTACTTCAAACGGAGAAATAGTTTTTTCCGACAGCACCGAAAATCTGGGAGTAAATATAAGTGACGTTTATTCCGATAAAATTAACACTACGTCCAACGGCTCAAAATTCAACTATAACGGCGAAAAATACATAAAATACGAAAGCCATATTGAAGATACCGACCTTAAAACTGTATTTGTAACCAATACTAAGCGATATTCTAAGATACAGGAGGAAAGCAACCGTAATTTTGTTCTGTTCTTTTTTATTGTCGTTATTGTTGCCGCGGCAAGCATACTTATCATACTTTATGCCACTTATAAGCCTATAAAGCAGCTTGTCCGCAGTGTCAGCCGCATAAGTAAAAACAGCAGTTATAAGACAAATGAAATAGAATACGTTTTATCAATTCTCGAAAACTTGGATTACAAAAACAAGGGTTTAAATTTGGAATTGGAACAAGCAAACAGGGAAAAAAATATAATGTTCCAGAAACAGATGAAAGCGCTGCAAATTCAGATGTGCCCGCATTTTGTGTATAATACGCTCGACGTCATAAATTGGCTTGCATATAAACAAACTAAGGATTTTGATAATTCAATAAGCGTTTCTATTTTCAAAATGTCAAAAATATTGAGAGAAATCATCAATTCCAACGTTCAATTTGTAAGCGTAAAAAAGGAAATTGAACTTACTCGGGAATATGTTGAGATAATTGAAATAAGATATTTCAATAAAATTAAGGTCACTTGGGATGTTGACGAAGCTCTTTTAGATAGGCAGATAATTAAGTTTTGTCTGCAACCTATAATTGAAAATGCCTGTGTTCACGCTTTTACCGATAAGACCCGTGACGATTTTGAAATAATAATCTCCATAAAAATGCAAGACGGCAAAATATCGGTCAGTGTTGCCGATAACGGTGTCGGCATCGATTACGGGAAAAAAGAGGAATTGCTTATGCAAATCAGCGATACCGAAAATAATCGCGGAAAACACATTGGGCTTTGGAACTTGAACTATCGTTTGCAAATTCTGTACGGTAAGCAATCAAACTTACAAATTGATTCAACCGAAAATAGGGGAACTGTCATTTCGTTCGTAATATCGACGGAATGATGGCAATTATTTGTGCTTTTTCACAAGTATTTGGCGTTGAATAAGTGTTTGGAATGTCGTATATTTATTATAGAAAATATGTTAGGGATGTGTGGAAATGAGTGACAGTCCTTTAAAGAGGAAAAAGAAATGGGGTAAAGTCAATACCCCGCTGTTAATGTTAGCTTTGCCGACAATTATTACGGTATTTATATTCAATTATCTGCCGATTTTCGGTGTGAGCATTGCTTTTTTGGATTATAATCCTGTTTTGGGGTTTGCGGAAAGCAGTTGGGTTGGACTTAAAAATTTTGAGTTCTTCTTCAAATCAAATGACGCATTTACGGTAATAAGAAATACAATCTTGTATAATTTACTGTTCATTGTTCTTAATAATACGCTGTATCTTGTTTTTGCGTTTTGTTGGTATGATATGTCAAAGAGGGCTACAAAGGCGGTGCAGACTACACTCCTTATCCCGAGCACAATATCCTGGGTGTTGGTTGCTTCGATCGGATTTGCTCTTTTCAGCCACGAAAACGGACTTTTGACCGAGATGGTAAAGAATTTGACAGGTAAAGAAATTCTGTGGTACAGTGAACCGAAATATTGGCCTTTTATACTTACTATCTTTAATTTCTGGAAAAACGCCGGAACAGGCACAATTTTATTCTATGCCGCGCTTATGGCGTTGGATTCGTCTTTGCTTGAAGCGGCAACCCTTGACGGTGCTAACAAATTCCAAAAAATATGGTATGTATCTTTGCCATCAATAATGC
>CAKSQT010000008.1 GCA_934486755.1 uncultured Eubacteriales bacterium
GTCTCCATACGGTAGTAAGCCGTTATAAGGTCACAGCCTACTGTAAGAGCGCCGTGGTTTTGAAGAAGCAATACGTCATGCTCTTGAAGATAGGGAGCGATAGCCTCGGGCACTTCGTTAGTGCTGGGTGTGCCGTAAGGAGTAAGCGGGATAGAACCGATAGCGATTACCGTTTCAATCATAGAATACTCGTCAAGGCTCTTGCCTGCTACCGCATAGCCCGTTGCTGTGGGCGGGTGAGCGTGAACAACAGCGCCCACGTCCTCGCGCTCCTCATAGCAGCGCATATGCATTTTAATTTCGCTTGACGGCTTGTAGCCGTTTTCAGCCTCTATAATGTTGAAATCCTTGTCGATTATAACAAGCTTTTCAGGCGTTATAAAGCTCTTGCTTATGCCTGTCGGCGTAACCAGAAAGTTGCCGTCGGGCAGTTTTACGGAAACATTGCCGTCGTTGGCGGCAACCCAGCCGAGCTGCCACATTTTATGGCAGACATCGCATATCTGTTCTCTTAATTCCATATAGTTCATAAAATATACTCCTTATAATATTAAATGTTCTCGGTTTTTGCAATAGAAAACTCTATTATCGGCGCAGGGTCGTCAAGTCCGTGCGGGTGATGACCGCACTCAGGCTTTATTATCTCGGTTATATCGCCGTTTGCGGCGCGGTATTTCTCTGCCAGCACCGCTCCGTTTTCACAGTACGGAACAGTTGTGTCAGCTCCTCCGCAGATAAGTAAAATCGGTATACGGTTTTCTATCAGTTTTTGAACGTTGTCTATCGGATGATTTCTGTAATTCAGCATATAGGAAGCGGTAAGTCCCGTGTCTCTGAAAAATTCCTCCGCCATATCGTCGCCGCCGTCGCCCATTCCAAGCGGACAGCTTAAAAGATTAAGCACAGGTGCGTCAAGATAGAGCGCGCTGACATGGGAGGAATATTTGGCGGCGAAATACACAGCGTGCATACCGCCGCAGCTCATACCTACGGGCAGACATTTTTTGTTAAGCCCGAAATTTTCCGAAACAAAGTCGCAAAACGCCGCCTTAACATCGTCGTCCTCAGCTTTGTGCCAACGGGTTGAATTTGCGACATACGCAAGGTGCCAACCGCGCTTTAACATTTCAATTTCAAAATCGGGGAAAGCGCCGAAGTATTCCGTCTTTAAGAGCCAGCGACCCTTAATGTCCTTTTTCTCAGGGACGACTACAACGGCGTTTCTTCCCATAAATTTAAAATCAAGCCTCGAAAAACCGTTCCATTCGCTTTTCGTGTAATCAGTCATATCGCAAATTATTTGTAGAGCGGACCGTAAGCGTCACAAGCGCGGAAGTCCTGACCCTCTTTATCCATACCGAAAGCGTTCCAAGCTGCGGGACGGAAAATTTTGTCCTCGGGTACGTTGTGCATACAAACGGGTATGCGGAGGATAGAGCAGAGGGTGATAAGGTCGGCGCCTACGTGGCCGTAGGATATAGCGCCGTGGTTTGCACCCCAGTTGTTCATAACGTCATAAGCCGATTTGAATGCGCCTTCGCCTGTAACTCTCGGAGTGAACCAAGTGCAGGGCCAGGTGTAGTCGGTGCGTTTCCAGAGTGTGTCGGAAACCTCAGCAGGCAGGTCAACCGTCCAGCCTTCAACTATTTGAAGAACAGGTCCCAAGCCCTTTACAAGGTTAAGACGTATCATTGTCGCGGGCATTTCAGCCTTTGTCTCAAAGCGTGAGGAGAATCCGCCGCCTCTGAAATAGCCTAAGTCGGCATAGTTCCATGTGGTATTGTCCATAATTGCCTTCTGGTCGGCTTCGGTAACGTCATACCAAGGCTTCATAACAGCGTTGCCGTTCTCGTCCTTAGCGGCGCCGTTTGCGTCAAGACAGCAAGCGCCTGAGTTGATAAGATGTATAAATCCGTCGGCGTCCTTTGCGTGACCTTCAAGGTCGTAGCCCGTAACGCGCTTAACCGATTTGCCGTTCCAGCAGGTACGAACGTCGGCAAACATCTGCGCACGGTTTGTAAGTAACTTCATAAAGAGCATACCGAGACCGTTTAATACGTCGTTCTCTGTTGCAAGTATGTACGGCTCACGAGCGCCGTTCCAGTCAAACGATGTGTTGAGGAGCGCTTCGGGGAAGTCGCAGTTCGGATAGAAGTCTGTCCACTGTCTCTGTCCCTGGAAACCTGCGGCGATAGCGTTGTGACCGACAGCCTCTTCTTCACAGCCCTTAGGAAGATTTTTATTGCCGTTCATAAGGTCTTTTATGATAACGCACATCTTAACGGTGAATTCCCAGTCTTCCTTCTTCTGCTCGGCAGTCTTTTGAAGCTCGGCAGGGTTCTTGTCAAAGCCTTCTTTGCAGTATTTCTTTGACCATTCAAGAGCCTTTTCATACTCTTTCTCGTCATAGATGCCCTCGGTCATTCGGCGGATAATTTCAACCTCGTCAACCGACTCAACGCGCATTCCGAGATAATCCTCAATAAAAGCGGGGTCGATTATCGAACCGCCGATACCCATTGTGATAGAACCTATCTGCAAATAGGATTTACCTCGCATTGTAGCGGCGGCAACAGCGGCTCTGCCGAAACGAAGGAGCTTTTCTTTAACGTCAGCGGGAATTTCGGTGTCGTCTGCGTCGCAAACGTCGTGACCGTAAATTCCGAAAGCGGGAAGACCCTTCTGAGCGTGGGTTGCAAGAACAGAAGCAAGATAAACTGCGCCCGGTCTCTCGGTGCCGTTAAAGCCCCATACAGCCTTGATGGTGTTGGTGTCCATATCCATTGTTTCCGCGCCGTAGCACCAGCAGGGGGTAACGGTCAGGGTAATGTCAACACCTGCTTTTCTGAACTTGTCGGCACAGGCGGCGGCTTCTGCCACTCTGCCTATTGTTGTATCGGCAATGATTACCTTTACGGGCTCGCCGTTCGAGTACCTGAGATTTTCCTCAAAGAGCTTAGCGGCGCTTTTCGCCATATTCATTGTCTGCTCTTCAAGCGACTCACGCACGCCGAGTACGCCGCGGCGTCCGTCAATGGTAGGACGGATACCGATTACGGGATAATCGCCTATAAGTCTGTTTTTTGCCATAGTTTTGTACCTCCGATTATTAAAATTTTATTCTACAATTGAATTATAGTATGAAATATGATAAAATACTTGCGTAATAATGAAAAACTATATAACAAAATTCACATTTCGGGGTGATTTTTTGAAATATTTTGAATACAACGAGAAAAAACAGCACGGTTCGTCCGATTTTCCGATACAATACTACCGAGTAATACCGTCGAACCCGCAATATGAGATGCCGCTTCATTGGCACAGGGAGTTTGAAATAATCAGGGTGATAAGCGGCACGTTTTGCGTTTATCTTGACAACGTGGCTTACACTATGCGTGCGGGCGATGTTGTTCTTGTCGAGTGCGGAACCCTGCACAGGGGCGAGCCTGAGCATTGCGTTTACGAGTGCCTTGTTTTTGATATAGGTATGCTAAGAAAACGCCATAAAGACGCTTTGAGCGGTTATCTTTTGCCTATAATCAACCGCACGGTATCGGTGAAATGTTTTTATAAGGCGGCGGACAACGAATTTTTCCGCACCGTCAACGAGCTTTTTGATACTATGAAGGAGGGCAGGGAGTATTATCAGCTGACCGTATACAGCCTGATATATAAGCTGTTCGGCTGTTTATATTCGTTCGGCTATGTGTCCGAGAACACAAAGGACAAGCGAACGGGTAAGCAGGTAAAGGTATTAATGGAGCTGCTCGATTGGATAGACGCAAGCTATACCGAGTCTATAACTCTTGAAGACCTGTCGCGCGTTTCGGGAATGAACGAAAAATATCTTTGCAGATTTTTTAAGGAGTTTACTTCAAGAACGCCGATTGATTATATAAACAATCTTCGCATTGAATGTGCCTGTCACGAGCTGACCGAAAACGGTCTCACCATAACCGAAGCGGCGCTTGAAAGCGGATTTAACGATTTGAGTTATTTTTCCAAGACTTTCAAGAAATACAAGGGAATGTCGCCGAGGGAGTATATAAAAAGCAACACCGAATATTAATAATAACAAGAAAAAGACTGCCCTTTACGGACAGTCTTTTTCTGTTTGGGGGATTTATCTCACTTTTAAAGTAGTAGACTCTTTATATTTCTTGAAGAACAGCATATAGATCATAAATCCGAGAACTGCTATCGCGGCGATAAGACCTGCAACGTTGAGGTTGCCTGTGAATGCCGAACCGAACTGGTATACCATAAGCGCTATTGCATAAGCAAATACGCACTGATAACCGATAGCAAACCAAGTCCATTTAGCGCTGTTCATCTCACGCTTGATAGCGCCGATAGCGGCGAAGCAAGGCGCACAGAGCAGGTTGAATATAAGGAACGCATAAGCGCTTATTCCTGTAAATACGGTAGCCAGCGTATCATATACATTTCCGTCGCCGCCGTAAAGGATACCCATTGTGCCGACTATGTTTTCCTTAGCAACAAGACCTGTGATAGAAGCAACGGTTGCTTCCCAAGTGCCGAAGCCTACGGGCTTGAATATCCAAGCTATCGCGCTGCCTATCTTAGCGAGTATCGAGCTGTCAAGCTGGTCTTCGGAGAGCATTCCGAACGAGCCGTCTGCCCAGCCGAAATATGTTGTAAACCAAACAAGTATGGTAGAAAGAAGTATGATAGTTCCTGCCTTCTTAATGAACGACCAGCCGCGCTCCCACATTGAACGGAGAACATTTCCGAGCGTCGGTATGTGGTATGCAGGCAATTCCATAACGAACGGAGCGGGATCGCCTGAGAACATCTTTGTCTTTTTAAGCATTATTCCCGAAACAACTATTGCAGCCATTCCGATGAAGTAAGCGCTTGTTGAAACTATTGCGGAGCCGCCGAATATAGCGCCTGCAATCATTGCGATGAACGGAACCTTAGCACCGCAGGGGATAAAGGTTGTCGTCATAATAGTCATACGGCGGTCGCGTTCATTTTCAATTGTACGCGAAGCCATAATTCCAGGGATACCGCATCCTGTACCGATGAGCATAGGAATAAACGATTTACCCGAAAGACCGAACTTACGGAAGATACGGTCAAGAACGAATGCGATACGCGCCATATAGCCGCAGCCTTCAAGAATTGCGAGCAACAGGAACAGAACCAACATCTGCGGAACAAATCCGAGAACCGCGCCTACGCCTGCAACTATACCGTCGTTAATAAGACCTGAGAGCCAGTCGGGAGCGTTTGCAGCATCAAGAACGTCGCCTACGAGAACGGGAACGCCGGGAACCCAAACGCCGTAGTTAGCGGGATCAACTCCGCCGTCATACTTTTCGTATGCTTTGAGTGCACTGTCAAGATCGGCAATCTTGCCTTCTTCTTCGGTTGTTTCAAGTGTTTCTTCATCTTCAAGAGTATATGTAAATGTCTTGAAATCAACTTCTTTTTCAACTGCCTTTACTTCTTCAACGGCAGTTTTTGCGTCATAGCTGTCGCTTTCCTGATCAAGCGCGTCGTTTGCGGCGTCTACGTTGATGCCTTTCCCAGCGGCTGTATCAAGGAACCCCTGAATGATAGCGTCGGTGTCGCCGTATTCGTCCTCTGCCTCGGCGGTAGCGGACGAACCGATACCGAACAGGTGCCAACCGTCACCGAAAAGACCGTCGTTCGCCCAATCCGTAGCGGCAGAACCTACCGTTACCATTGAAATGTAGTAAACAAGGAACATAACAAGTGCGAATATCGGAAGACCGAGCCAGCGGTTTGTTACAACCTTATCTATCTTATCCGAATTGGAGAGCTTACCTGTGCCTTTCTTTTTATAGCAGCTCTTAATTATTGTAGATATGTAAACATAGCGTTCGTTGGTTATGATGCTTTCGGAATCGTCGTCAAGCTCTTTTTCAGCTGCTTTAATGTCTTCCTCTATGTGTTCCATAACCGTTTTATCAAGATTGAGCTTAGTCAAAACCTTGTCGTCGCGCTCAAAAATCTTGATTGCGTACCAACGCTGCTGTTCTGCGGGCATATCGTGAACAGCGGCCTCCTCAATATGAGCAAGAGCGTGTTCAACAACGCCTGAGAATGTGTGCATAGGTACTGTCTTTGAATTTTCAGCCGCATAAATTGCCGCTTCGGCAGCTTCCATTATACCGTCGTTTTTAAGAGCGGATATTTCAACCACTTTACAGCCGAGTTGATTTGAAAGCTCCTCAATGTTTATTTTATCGCCGTTTTTGCGGACAATGTCCATCATATTAATGGCAACGACCACAGGAATACCAAGCTCGGTGAGCTGTGTGGTAAGGTAGAGGTTACGTTCAAGGTTAGTACCGTCGATAATATTCAGTACCGCATCGGGGCGCTCGCCTATAAGATAGTTACGCGCAACGACCTCTTCAAGTGTGTAAGGCGAAAGAGAATAAATACCAGGAAGGTCGGTAATTACTACGCCGCTGTGTTTTTTCAGCTTACCCTCTTTTTTCTCAACCGTAACTCCCGGCCAGTTGCCGACAAACTGGTTAGATCCTGTCAGCGCGTTAAACAATGTGGTTTTGCCGCAGTTAGGATTTCCCGCTAATGCAATTCTTAAATCCATATAAAAGTTCCTTTCAATTAAAATTTGCTTTTAAAGATTACTCAACCTCAATCATTTCGGCATCGGCTTTGCGGATTGAAAGCTCATATCCGCGAACTGTGACCTCAATTGGGTCGCCTAAGGGCGCAACCTTGCGAACCTTAACTTCGACACCCTTCGTTATGCCCATATCCATTATTCGGCGTTTCAAAGCGCCTGTACCTTGGAGTTTGACAACGGTTACGGTGTCTCCGACTTTGACCTGTTTCAGTGTTTTCATTGCTTTTCCTCCCCAAATAGTATTAAATCATAATTTTTTGCGCCATTTCACTGCTTATGGCAACTCGTGATTCCTTAACGTTCACTATGAAGTTGCCTGCAAGGGCGGTAATTATTTTCACGTTTCCGCCTACTACAAAACCGAGATTTTCAAGATGTTTCTTAACCTCGGGACTTCCGCCTATTTTTTTTATTATGTTTTCTTCGCCTATTTCCGCAAAAGACAGCGGCATCATAATAATTTCCCCCCGTTCAAGCAATTAGCGAAAGCTAACTGAATTACTTAATTTAAGTTAGCTCTCGCTAACCACTATGTATATTAGCATAAGCTAACTCAAATGTCAACACCTTTTACAAAAAAATTCAAAAAAACGACAAAACCCGCTGTTGCCGAGCGGCAACAGCGGGATAAAATTACATTTTAGCAAGATTTGCTTTTAAGTTGTTAAGCTGTTCGCGGAGTTCTTCGGGCAGCTTGTCACCGAACTTCTTGTAGTGCTCTTCGATTTCGGCAGCCTCTTTCTCCCAAACGTCCTTGTCAACCTTTAAGATACTCTTTAAGGTATCCATATCCATATCAAGGTCGGTAAGGTCGATGTCTTCGGGCTTCGGAACATAACCGATTGCGGTCTCGGTAGCGTCAGCCTTGCCCTCGCAACGGTCGATTATCCAGTTAAGGACGCGCATATTGTCGCCGAATCCCGGCCATACAAAGTTGCCCTCGTCGTCGGTACGGAACCAGTTGACGTTGAATATCTTCGGAGCCTTGTCGCCGAGCTTAGCACCCATATCAAGCCAATGCTGGAAGTAGTCGCCCATATTGTATCCGCAGAAGGGGAGCATAGCCATCGGGTCGCGGCGGACAACGCCTACGGCACCTGCCGCGGCGGCGGTGGTTTCAGAAGCCATTGTCGAGCCTACGAACACACCGTTTACCCAATCCTTTGATTGATATACAAGCGGAGCGCACTTAGCGCGGCGGCCGCCGAATATGATAGCGGAAATCGGAACACCCGCGCCCTTGTCAAACTCGTCTGAAATGCAGGGGCAGTTCTTAGCGGGAGCGGTAAATCTTGAATTCGGGTGAGCGGCGTATGTGCTCTTGTCATGCTTGTCGAACTTGGAAGCGTCCCACTTGTTACCCTTCCAGTCAATGCAGTTCTGCGGCAGATCCTTGTTAAGACCCTCCCACCAAACCGTATTGTCGTCAAGATTTAAAGCAACGTTTGTGAATATTGTGTTCTTCTTTGTGCTTTCAAGCGCATTGAAGTTTGAGTGAGCGTTGGTTCCTGGCGCAACGCCGAAGAAACCGTTTTCGGGGTTGATTGCGTAAAGACGTCCGTCTTCGCCTATCTTCATCCAGGAAATATCGTCGCCTACGGTCCAAATCTTATAACCTTTCTTGCGGAGATATTCAGGCGGAATAAGCATTGCAAGGTTTGTTTTTCCGCAAGCAGACGGGAAAGCGGCGGCGATATACTTAATTTCGCCTTTCGGATTTTGAAGACCTAAGATGAGCATATGCTCAGCCATCCAGCCTTCTTTCCAGCCCTGATAAGAAGCTATGCGGAGCGCAAAGCACTTTTTGCCGAGGAGAACGTTTCCGCCGTAAGCCGAGTTGACCGAGATAATAGTGTTGTCTTCGGGGAACTGGCAGATGTAACGCTTTTCGGGATCGATGTCGCAGGAAGCGTGAAGACCGCGAACCCAGTCGTTTGAGTCGCCGAGAACGTCAAGAACCTTTTTGCCTACCCTTGTCATAATAGCCATATTAAGGACAACATATTTAGAGTCGGTAACCTCAATACCTACCTTTGCGAGCGGAGAGCCTATCGGTCCCATCGAGAAAGGAATAATATACATTGTTCTGCCCTTGTAAGAGCCGCGTGCAATGTTATAAAGACGGTCGTACATTTCTTTCGGGTCGCACCAATTGTTTGTAGGACCTGCGTTTTCCTTGGTTTTGGAGCAGATAAAGGTTCTGTCCTCAACACGGGCAACGTCGTTCTGGCGCGTTCTGTGCAGATAACAGCCGGGGAGCTTTTCCTCATTGAGCTTTATCATTTCGCCGCTTTCAACAGCTTCCTTGCGGATAGCTTCGAGCTGTTCTTCACTGCCGTCTATCCAAACAACATTGTCAGGTGTTACGAGGGCTTTTACCTCATCCAACCATTTAATAACTGTTTTGTTATCGGTCATTTTAAAGATCTCCTTTTCAAAATCAAATTTTTGCCTTATAAATTATAACCGCTTTTAAACCATAAATCAATACACTTTGTAAAAAAATTAACAATATTTTTAAAAATTCAAACAAAAACGACATAATTGTTAAAAAATTATTTTTTTTAATTCAAAAATGCGCATAGCGTTTTCACACATTATATTATTTATAAACGGGTCGGACGAGGAATAGTAATCGGTGTAATAGTCCTTGTCGCCGCAGGTGTCAAGACCGCCTATCGGACTGTCGGTTCCGAACATAATCTTGTCGGCTGTGCCGTCCTCAAACGCCTGCTTTACAACGCCGTATTTCACCCACGCCGTGTCGGCGTATATGTTTTCGCAATTTTTCAAGGCGGCAAGCGCTTCGCTTCCGTCGCTGCAAAGCGACATATGACCGAGTATGAATTTTACATTTTTAAATTCTTCCGCAACATTCACAACATAGGAAATTTTTGAAAAATCGGTGTCCTGCGTGTGTATCAGAATCGGGAGCGAATACTTTTCCGCTAATAAAATGTAAGGCGTAAAGCGCTTATCGGCAAAGCGGATGCCCGAAATATCGGGGTGTATTTTAAGTCCTTTTATATATTTTCTGTTTTCAAGATACAGTTTTTCAAAACGGGCAACATCACAGCTCCCGTCGCCCGAGCACCAAAGCATACCGCCGAATTTTTCGGGATATTTTTTCACGGTATCAAGCATATATTCGTTGCCTGCAAGCTCTTTTGAATATCCGCACTCTATGTTTGAAATAAGCGCGTAGTCAATGCGGTATTTTTCCATTGCTTCAAGCTGTATCTTTACGGGCATATTGAATTTTCCGTCAACAACGCCGCAATGCGTATGTATATCAATAATCATAACACGACTTCCTTTATTAAAGAGTATCTGACGTTATTTTACCATAAAATTCTCAATAATAAAAGAATTTATATTGACATAAACCCTCCGCAGAATTAAAATATTAACGTAATATATCTTTATTTGAAAGGAAACGGTTATGGGAAAGTACTATACCGAACGTGAGGATTACGGTAACGGATACCGTATTAAATATTTAAAAAGCCTTGATAAGCTTTTGGAACAGCGCAGGGAGCAATGCGAAAAGCAACGGGACGGTTTTGCAAAGGATATAACCGCAAAGCCTGACGAATACCGCAAAAAGTATTATGATATGCTTGGTTGGCCGCTTAACAGCGAACCTCAGAAAATAATTTCAATTACCGAACAGAATACTTATGAGGACGATAAAATTATAATAAGACGTATGCAGTTTGAACTGTTTGACGGTTTTTATTTCTACGGAATACTTTTCCGCCATAAGACCGACAAAAAACTGCCGCTTGTAATATCACAGCACGGCGGTTGGGGTACACCCGAATTTTGCAGCGGCTTTTTTGACAGCGAGAATTACAACGATATGTCAATGCGTGTGTTCGATAAGGGCGTTAATGTGTTTGCGCCTCAGCTTGATTTGTGGCAGGAGAACCGTTTCGGCCCCTCTGGCAGGCGCGACGACTTTGATATGAAGTTAAAACAGCTTGGCGGAAGCATAGCGGCGCTTGAAATATATTCAATAATGCGTTGCATAGATTATTTTGAAAAGAAGGATTACTGCAACGGCAAATTCGGAATGGTCGGTCTTTCCTACGGCGGTTTTTACACGCTTTATACCACTGCCGCCGATACAAGAATAAAAGCGGCGCTTTCGTGCAGTCATTTTAATGATAGGATAAAGTACGGCTGGATGAGCAAGTCGTTCATAAACGCCGCAAGCACGTTTCTTGACGCTGAGGTCGCGGCGCTTGTATACCCGAGACGGCTTGCAATCGAGGTGGGGGACAACGACGAGCTGTTTGAGCCTGAGTCCGCCGCGCTTGAATTTGAAAGGCTAAAAAGGTATTACGGCAAGGATACCGATAAACTGCATTTTCACATATTTAACGGCGTTCACGAGTTCTGTCCCGACGGTGACGAAGCAATAGATTGGGTTTTAGACGAAATATTATAATGAAAAGAATAAAAAATCAGTCGGTCTTTTGACCGACTGATTTTTTGCTGTTTTTATGAAATTTTAAGCACCATTTCAAGCACTCGGCGCGCGCGGGCGTATAAGTCGCCGCGTGTTATCCTACCGTTTTTGAGCGCTTCTCTTAATTCGTCGGGGTAGCCGATGTGCATTTTAATGTCGTTACCCGCCATAACCTCGTTTTCGTGCTTTGCGCCGTTGTTCCAGTCGGTAGTGACCATACCGTTGTAACCCCATTCGTCACGGAGAATACCAGTCACTAACTGATGATTTTCGGAGCAGTACTGTCCGTTTATCTTGTTGTATGCGGTCATTATCGTGTAGGGGTCTGATTCCTTTACAACAATTTCAAAGCCTTTGAGATATATTTCTCTTAAAGCTCTTTCGGAAACGCGGGAATCGCTTGCCCATCTGTTAGTTTCCTTGTTGTTGCAGGCAAAATGCTTTGCAGAGGAGCCGACGCCGTTTGACTGAATACCTCTTATTGTTGCCGCCGCCATTTTACCCGAAATTAACGGATCCTCCGAATAATATTCAAAGTTTCTTCCGCAAAGAGCGTTTCTGTGAATGTTAAGGCCTGGGGTGAGCCATACGCCCATATTGTTTTCCTTTAATTCTGCGCCGCCCATTCTGCCTATTTCCTCGGCAATTTTTTCGTTCCAGGTGCAGGCTACTGCGGTGGGTATCGGCCAGGCGGTTGCATATACGCCTTCAAGCTCAATTCTTACGCCGCTCGGTCCGTCGGCAACGGGAACAAACGGAATACCGTATTCTTCAAGTCCCGCCATACAGCCCGTGTTGGTGACGCTGCGGCTGGGTTTTCCGCCTATAAGGCTTATCAGATCGTCGTCGGAAAGCTGAGCCATAAACTCGTCAAGGGTTATTTCGTTTTCATAAACCTTTATAAACTGCGTTTTTTCCTCGGGAGCCTTTGCGTCGGGGAGCTCGGCGTGAACGGTGTTTACAAACGTTTCGCCCGACGGGAGCGGTTCCATAGAGCCGTCAGCCGTCATACGCTCTTTGAGAAGACAAGGAGCAACGTTCTGATTGCATTTAACGGTAACCCTGTCGCTGTCAAGATGGTATTTGTAATCGCACTCAACCGTGTCTCTTACGCTGTTTCCGACGTGTATCTTGTAGTCGCCCTTTTCAAGAACGAACGCAGACTTTTCAATCTTGCCGAGGTCGTCAAAGCTCGCCATATCGTTTATTTTAAAGGTGAGTTTTAATTTGCGCGATTCGCCAGGGTTTAACAGCTCGGTCTTTTTAAAGGTGCGCAATTCTCTTGCGGGCTTGCCAAGCAATCCCTGCGGAGATTCGGTGTAGACCTGAACTACCTCTTTGCCCGCAACGTTTCCGACATTGGTAACGGTTGCGTATACGTTAATGCTTTCGCCGTCTTCTTCGGCGTAAATATCAGCTATATCAAATTCGGTATAAGAAAGACCGAAGCCGAACGGGTCCAAAACCTTTTCTTTTTTGCCGGGTACGGTTTCAAAATATCTGTAACCTACATATATATCATCGGTGTAGCATACGTAATCGTCGCTCTCGTGGAAGTTGGCGGAGGACGGATAGTCGTCAAAGGAGCCGACAAAGGTATCGGTCAGCTTGCCCGACGGATTGACGTCGCCGCAGATAACGTCCGCCACCGCAAGACCGCCTTCCTGACCCGACTGCCAAGCAAGCAGAACAGCGTCTATCTTGTCATTTGATTTAAAGAATGAGGAATCTATCATTCCGCCTATGTTAAGAACCAAAACGGTCTTTTTAAACGCCGCGGTAACGTCGTCAATCATTTTCTGCTCTGCGTCGGTGAGGTAGAAATCGCCCTTTTCGCTTGTTCGGTCGCAGCCCTCTCCTGAAAAACGCTTTATTGTTATGATTGCGGTATCCGTGTAAGCGGCGGCTTTTTTAAGTAAAGCGGACGGTATTTCGGGTTCTGCTGTCTGACCGAGATAATAGCCCGACAGCGCGCGTGTATGCGACGGAGTTTTGCCGTCCTCATAATAGTTTTTGGAAATTTCTATTTCCTTGTACTGACGCGCCACTTCCTTTTCATAGAAGTTTGAAAGCTCGTCAAATATCTCAACCTTGCCCTGCTTTTCTTTTATTTTGAAACCGTCGTAAATATTATAATAGTAAGACGTGTAAACCGCGCCGCTTCCGCCGCCGCCCGTTACATAGTCAAACTGACCCGTTCCGAACAGCGCAACGCGCGCAACCGATTTAAGAGGAAGAGCCTTTCCGTGGTTTTCAAGCAAAACCATACCCTCGCTTGCCGCTCTGCGCGAAAAATCTGTATGTTCGCGGCTTTCGGTTACCTTTTTACCGTCTTTTCCCATCGGTAAGCACGGGTGTGTGTTTATTCTCATCCATTTTGTCATTTGTATCGCTCCTTTTTCAGCTTTATAATTGCATAATAAGATAAAATATGTTATAATACAAGTCATAAATCACTTAAAACAAGACAATTTATGCTCATTTGGCGGGTGATACTGATGAAAAGACCGTATTATGAACCGCGGCCCTACGATATGTCGGTTTATTTTTCGGAAATACTTGATTTTGCCGCGCATCTCCATAAGGAGGTCGAAATGGTATATATGCTTTCTGGAAGCAGTAAGGCAAGCGTTGACGGCAATGTTTACGACATAAAAGCAGGGGATATTTTTCTTGTTTTCCCGAACAAGATACACATGTATTTTGAGTCAAAGGACGTAAAATACCTTATCTGCATAATTTCCCCAGATGAGCTGCCCGACTGTACCTCTTTGTTTAAGCGCTTTCAGCCTGAATATCCCATGTTGCCGTATGACGAATACCGCGGCGGTATGCTTGAAAGAATGATTGAAATTATCGGCGACGGTATAAGACAAAAGACCGACCGCGGAATTATGCTTAACTGTATACGGGCGTTTTTTGATATGCTGATAGAAAAAATGCGGCTTATGCCGCTTAAAAAAAGCGACGGCACACTTGTGGGCGATATATACAACTATGTTCAGGAAAACTACTGTAACGCCGTTACGATAGAGTCGCTGGCAAAGCATTTTCATATAAGCAACGGTTATGCCGCGCACATTTTTTCGGACAAGCTGAAAATAGGGCTAAGAAAATATATAAACGCGCTTCGCGTGAATAAAGCGTGCGACCTGCTTAAAGGAAGCGAAATGTCCGTCACCGAAATAGCTTATGCCTGCGGCTTTGATAACATAAGAACATTCAACCGCGTGTTTTTGAAAGAGACGGGCGTATCTCCGCGGGTATATAGAAATACATAAGAAAATTTCCAAATAATTCCTAAAAAGAGCAGAATACCATAATTTTATCAGATTACAATAATAAATAAAAATAATATTAAAAACATAAATTGACAACGCGATTTTTCGGTGATACAATCAAAGAAATTCAGTTTGAGGTGTATGTATGGAACGCATTGTCAGAGAGTCGGAAAATATGCTTATGTACGGCAGGGCGGCGGATTGTTTTAACGAATCTCTGCCGATAGGTAACGGCAGATTGGGAGCCTGTGTATACGCTGGTGTGAAAACCGAAAAATTCTCAATAAACGAGGATACCTTGTGGACGGGTTATCCCAAAAACATAGCGGAAAATGATTGTTCGTCGGTCTTTTCCGAGGTGCAAAGGCTGGCGCTTGCGGGAGAACTTCAAGAGGCTTCGCATTTGCTTGATAATGGCTTCGGAAACACGTTGGTTCAAATATTTATGCCGTTATGCAACGTTATCGTAAAGCATGGGTGCGCGTCCTCTGTCAATGAATACTCACGGCGGCTTATGCTTGACGAAGCGGTTCATTATACCGATTATAAGTGCGGTGAAAATAGGTTTCACCGCGAATGTTTTGCGGGTATTCCTTATCAGGTCATCGCCTTAAAATATGAATCCGAGAAAAGCGGCGGACTCAGCTTTGAGCTTTCGCTTGAAACCGAGCTTGAAAAAACCTCCACGCACAAGCACGGCTCGGCTTTATGCTTTGAGGGCAATATGCCAAATGCAAAGATAGGCTACGGCGCCTACTATAAAAAGGATAACGAGGTCTATTCGGATATTCCGTCCGAACAGGGCGTAAGATATGCCGCAGTGATTACAGCTGAGAGTAAGGGCGGAACCGTCAGCATTTCAGACGACTGTATATCGGTAAAAGACGCCGATTCGGCTGTTGTGTATATCGCTGTAAGAACCAATTTTGAGGGATTTGACAAGCACCCCCAAAATTCAAAAAAAGATTGCCTTAAAGACGCTTTAAAGGATTTGGACGCGGTGCTCGGCAGCGATTATTATGAGATAAAGAAAGAATGTACGGATGTTTACGGCGAAATATACGGCAGGACCACGCTTACGTTTTACGGGGAAAATTATTCGGGCAAGACCACCGATATGCGCTTAAAGGACCTTGCTAACGGCAAAAAGGATAATTCGCTCTATGCGCTGTTGTTTAATTATTCAAAATATCTGCTTATTTCCTCGTCCTATAAGGATTCACAGCCCGCGAATTTGCAGGGGATATGGAACGAGCAGCTGACTCCGCCGTGGCAGTGCAATTTTACGCTTAATATAAATACCGAAATGAATTATTGGCACGCGCTCCCGTGCGGATTGTTTGAGTGTTACGAACCGCTTGTAAAAATGGTCGAGGAGTTAGCCGTTTCGGGGAAAAAGACCGCCGAAAAATTCTACGGAAAACACGGCTGGACCTGCCATCATAATACGGATCTGTGGCGTGAAACATATCCCGTTACAAACAGGGTGACGGGGAGCAACAGATGGGGCTATTGGCCGATGTCGTCGGGGTGGCTGTCGGTAATGCTCTGGAATTACTATACCTACACTCTTGACGCAGAATATTTAAAAAAGATATATCCCGTTATCGAATCGGCGGCGCATTTTTATAAGGAAATGCTTGTTGAAAGGGACGGGAAACTGATATTTGCTCCGTCAACGTCGCCTGAAAATTCGTATATTGACGAACACGGCGAAAAATGTACGCTTGACCTGTCAACCGCAATGTCGCAGGAGATAATTTACAGTCTGTTTGACTCTGTTGACAAGGCGCAGACGGCGCTTAATATAAACGGTGATTACGGCGAGCTTCGAGAAAGACTGAAACGTTGGGAAATTCAGGAGGACGGACGTATATGCGAATGGCATACAATGCACCGCGACGCGGAGGAGCATCACAGGCACATTTCGCACCTTTACGGTCTGTTCCCAGCCGATATATTCAACGATAAAGAAAAGGCTGCCGCCGCAAAGGTTCTTGAAGAACGCGGAGACCTCGGCACGGGTTGGAGCCTTGCGTGGAAGATAAATCTGTGGGCAAAGCTCCGTAACGGCGAGCGGGCGCTGAAACTGCTGAATAATCAGTTGAACCCTGTTGACGTATTCTGCGTTTCCCCCGAATTTCCGGGAGGCAGTTACCCCAATTTGCTGTGCGCGCACCCTCCGTTCCAGATCGACGGCAACTTCGGCGCCGCTTCGGGAATACTGCAAATGTTGGCGGATGTAAATAAAAGCGGGGAAATTACCCTTCTGCCCGCGCTCCCGAAAAGCTGGGACAAGGGCGAACTAAACGGTCTGCGTATACCGGGCAAAAAGATTTTGAGCTTTTCTTGGGAAAACGGAAAGGTAAAAAATGAAAAAACAGTTTCTCAAATATAAATGAGAAACTGTTTTAATGTTGCCTACTTGTTTTCTTCGGGGGAGTAGGGCGGATACCTGTTTATGCAGGTCGCGTAGCTGAAACCGTGCCAATCCAGCTTTTGCCCGCAGCGGTCGCAAAAGCTCTGAAATTCTCTTTCTATTGTTATTTTACACGCGGGGCAAATAGGAAAGGAATAATACCTGTCTCCGCATTTGTAGTTGAACGCTTCGGTTACCCTTTTTGCGATCCTAAACGACAATTCGCGCGGAATGGCACGTTCGGAAAAGTATTTTTTCGGATCGTCGGATTTCTTGTTGTTTGATGATTTTGACGGACATTTTTTGCCTTTGTGATCCGAGGTTGTTTTTGTGCGGTTGATCGTTGTTTGTGTGCTCATTATAATTCCTTTCTGAAATGCGTATAAATTGAATTTGTTAAAATATTAATAAACCCATAAGATTCTATCATAAATGTATGCTCGTTTAACCACAGCTTGGAGTTTTGTGTATATAATTCGGAGTTTACTGTATAAAGAATTTAAAAAACCGCACCTATAAGTTAATATCTAATCTATAAGTCGATTTTAAAATCTTGTCCTTGCTGTTATACTTATTCTCGGTGATAAAAATGGTAGATTATAAAGGAATCGGCAGAAGAATTGCCCATTATCGAAAGAAAATAAAGATGACGCAGGCTGTTTTGTCCGAGAAGTTAGACATAACGGAAAGTTATGTCTGTCAGGTTGAAAGAGGAACTACAAAAATATCTCTTACAAGGCTGTATGAAATTGCCGAGGTTTTGGGGGTTGACGTTGCTTTCTTGGTGTCGGACAGTATCGTTTATAACGGCGTTGCCATAAACAACGAAATCTTTGAAATCACAAAGTCGTGGGACAAGCAGAAAACAGATTTTCTTATAAATATGCTTGTCTGTGCAAATAATCAGTTTAACGATAAAAAAACGGGTGATTCAAATTAAATAATAAAGCGATTCACTCTTATATGTGAATCGCTTTATTATTTTGTCTCTTATCTAAAAAGACTTTTAAACCAGTTGTAAACAATACTCCACATAGTGTTTATTCACTCCTTTCGTGTGCTCTGCATACGTTATACCCAAAGGAGGAGTGAATTATAATTACTTATGGAGTTAAATGGCATAATTTGGGAGGAAATGGTAAAAAATGCAAATTGCCATTTGTGATGATGAGAGCTTTTTTCGCAGCAACTTAAAAGAATTATTAATAGATTATAAGACGAAAAAGCGTATACAAATAGATATTTTTGAATATGAAAGCGGGGAAGCGTTGCTAAATTCCGACAGGGTTTTTGATATTGTGTTTATGGATTATCAGATGAACGGGATAAACGGCTTGGAAGCCGCCCGTACCCTGCGCAAAAGAAATACGATATGCAGTATCGTGTTTATAACCTCTTTTCCAGAATTTGTTTTTGATTCGTTTGAGGTTCAGCCGTTCAGGTTTATGCTTAAACCGTTGGAACCCGAAAAGATATATGAGGCGGTGGAAAGCTATATAAAACAGCAAAAGCTGCTTAATCCGCTTGTGGTGGTTGAAAACGGCGAACAGAAAACCGTCAACGCTCAGGATATAATATATCTTGAAGGCGACGGCAAGTATTGCATAGTGAGAACGACCGACGATACCATTCACAGTTCAAAAACCATTTCACAGGTTTACAATTTACTGCCCACGCATTGTTTTTACCGTATACATAAATCCTACGTTGTAAATATGTATTGCATATCGTCATTTAAGGATAACACGGTAAAACTAAATAACGGCGAATCCGCTGTTGTGGGCAGAAATCGCATTTCCGATTTTAAAAAAGTATATATGAATTTTGTAAAGGATTACTACGTAAGATTTTAGCTATGTTTATACTATATACCGTTGAAACGTATGTTTACCTAATTGTGTTATCGCTGATTTCAGTGAAACTGCTTGACAGTTCGCTCAGGAAAAATGCCGTATTTGTTTCTTTATTGGAAATGTTGCCGACTTTGGCGATTTACAAGCTCGTTACCTTAGCGCCTTATAAGGATTTATTAATGCTCGCGGTATCATTAATAATTCCATTGATTTGTTCAAAGTTTTTGCTTGAAGAAGTAAAAACGGTACAATTGATCTATGTGTTCTGTTTAATGTACGTTTTTAATGCTATTTTCTCATATTGTTTCCTTTTCTTTTTGCCTAAAAATGAGATTGTAAAGATATGTATTGAATTTACACCTTTTGTAATAATGTTGACACTTAGCATAATTGTATCCTGTACCCGTATTTCCGAAAGAATTAAGTTGGTATTAAATTGGACTTCAAGAAAAGTCAAAATATTGCTCCTTGCGACAATGGTGCTTTGTATGCTTATTATTTGTTGGGTGTATCTTGCTTGCGAGGCTCCCGCTACTTTAAAAAGCTCAAAATTTATATATTTCGGCTGTATAACGCTTGTTTGGATGATAGTTCTTTTAAGTATCTCATACCCGATACTTGTTTTAAACTCGGCGACCAATACATATTTAAAACATCTTACCAGAAATTACGAAACGCAAATAGCAAATCAGGCGGAACACTATACCGCGATTGCGAAGGCAAATTTTGAACTGAGAAGATTTAGACACGATTTTAAAAATATCAGTTTAGGCGTAAAGGCATTAATAGCCGATGGGAAACCTGATGAGGCGGTTGAGGTTCTCGAAAGAATAAAGAACGATATTTACGGTTCAACCGACTTTGTCCTCGACTTTGATACGGGCAACGGCATAGTGGACGCGCTGTTGGTTGACAAGCAGCAAAAGTCGGCGGCGGCAAACACGGTAATAAAATTTGAGGGCTCCGTTCCGTCAAACGGTATAGACGCTACCGAGCTTTGCGTTATATTCGGAAATACGCTTGACAACGCAATAGAAGCCTGTCAAAAAATAAATTCAAAAGAAACGAAGACAATAGACGTAAGATGTGAAAGCGGCAACGGATTTATGTTTATCAGAATATCCAATCCGACAAACCGCGATGTAACAATTATCAACAACACGGTTGAAACAACGAAAGACAACAAACAGCTTCACGGATTCGGGATATATTCGCTCAACCAGACCGTCAAAAAGCACGACGGCGATTTAAAGCTCGTCTGCAAAAACAAAAAATTCGTCGTAGACATCAGCATGAGTCTTGCCTGTGTCTGAACAAAAAAACGTGTCACATAAAAATATGTGACACGTTTTTGTTTATTGGTTATGGCAAAGCAAAAGGCACGGACTTTTTACAGTTCGTGCCTTCGGTATTCAATAATGTGGGTCAATTCTGCATTTCTTCTATTGTGGCGCCTCTTAAACTTGCCAATCGAACCTTGCGGGTTAAATTACTTATTAGGTTCATAAGCTCATTATATCCGCCATATTTTAAAGTCCTCTGCTTTCAATTAAATCAACAATACCTTTATTGTTATTCTTTGAAAATTCACTCAGGGAGTACGACCGAATTCTTTCTTTTACAATGTTTGGAATCAAGAATCCGTTTGCCGTGAGTTTAGCGCAGCGGTTAATGATTGTTTTGTTTGTAACACCGAGCCTTTTACTTACTTCAATCGGTGTAAATTCAAGCATGCGGTTGTTAAGGAGATATACCAATAACGTCTTTTCTTTTGTGTTTAAATAGGATAAACTGCCTGCCAATTCATCATCGGTAGAAGCCTTCGACAGTTCGTACACTTTTTTTGAATAAAGTTCCACCATACGCAAAAAATAGTTGACCCATATTTCGGGGTGTGGTGGATTTTCTCTGCCAGAATAGTATAATGCTGGCAGACCCATTTGAAGTGAGGAATAATATTCGTCGGGGTCATAAGCAAAATATTCTTCAAGTGAACCGATTCCGTTAAAACCGTATCCGTTCAGGTCAAGTATATATCCCGATAGCAGCCTTGCGGTGCGGCCGTTGCCGTCCTCAAAAGGATGGATAGTAACCAACTGATAATGCACCACCGCCGCAACAATAAGAGGATGATCGTCTGTTGTGTTTACATATTCCACAAGTTCGTCAAGCAGACTCGGAATATCGGTGTATTCGGGCGGAATATATTCAGGATTCCCTGTTTCCGAATCATACACAGCGAACAGCACTCTGGGCGGCATTGAATTTCTTAGACCTATTTTTTCCTTTGATGCGCCTTTCTCAACCATTGCCTGAACTTCAAGCAACAATTTTTTTGAAAACGGCTCTTTGGCTTTGAGCTTTTTTTCAAGCAAGTTAAGAGCAAGGAAATAGTTTCTGACTTCTTGTTCGGGTTTTAAGAAATGTTTATGAGCGTCCCGTTCCATAACCTCATTTGCTTGTTCTTCCGTCAAGGGATTTCCCTCTATTTTATTTGAGGCGTAGGAACTTTTCTTTTTTGAGTTTTTTCTGAGTCGGTTTTTGGTTATTTGCGGTAATTCAATTGTTCCAAGAGAAAAACGGTTTTCATCAATAGCGGATATTTTCTTTAAAATATCGTTTGATAAGGTAACCTTTATCATAAAATCATCCCTTTGTTATGATAATTCAATTGTATCATATCAGAAAAGAAAATTCCACTATTTTTACATTATTTTTTCACTATTTTTCATTATTGCATAAAGAAGATAAATTTTTATGACTTATGTGGCATTATCAAAAATATGTGACCCGTTATTTTATTCTACAAATTAGAAAAAGTCGCAAAATTTGCCTTTAATAATATTGAATGATAAACACAAAATAGTAATGCAAACGCAAAAAACAAAAAAGGAGTGAAAAAGTTATGGCAAAGGTAGCAGAAGCTAAGGACGCTCTCAATCGTTTTAAGATGGAGGCCGCTAACGAGGTTGGCGTAAACCTTAAACAGGGTTACAACGGTGATTTGACTTCTAAGCAGGCTGGTTCTATCGGCGGTCAGATGGTTAAAAAGATGATCGAATCTTACGAAAACAGCATGAAATAAGATTCTTTTTTAACTTTTGCGAACACCTCTTCGGAGGTGTTCGATTTTATGTATAAAACGGTTAATACTGCACAAACTATGTTCACAGAAGGGAGTTGAAATTATGTTTGATAAAATCTGTCTTATACTTGTAATTATCGGTTCGCTTAACTGGGGTCTTGTAGGCTTGTTTGAGTTTGACCTCGTTGCGTGGATATGCGGGGGACCGACAGCAATAATAAGCCGAATCATATATACGGTCATAGCTTTGGCAGGTATATGGTGCATATCACTCTTGTTCCGTGACAGAGCGGTAGCAGGTGAGAATGCATAATTTAATTTTCGCCGATTAAAAATGTATATAATTAAGAGCTGCCGAGATTATACGGCAGCTCTTTGCTGTTATTCCTCAACAACGGGAGGAATGAATTTTTCTATTGCCCCTCTCAGCTTGGGGTGGTGTATAACAAAGTGTATCACAGGCGATTTGCCCTTAGATACCATTGCCCAGCTTCCCTCGTGCATAAGTATTTGCAGATTGCAAAATGCGTGCGACTTGGTTATTTCAAATGAGTAGTTAAGATGGTTTTTCGCAAATTCTTCGGTGCTTTTAAGGTGTTCGCAATATTCTTCATAGGTGTAGGATATTTGCTTTTCAAAGAATATTTCCGACAAGTCAACAGAAGGCGGTTTTTCGCAGAATTCGTCCTCTTTTATCTCTGAAATCTCGTCTTCAATCAAATTATCTTTAAGAACGGTTCCGATACGCGAACGCATTGCCGCGGCACATTCTTTTATGCGCTCGGCTTCCGCGTCTTTAATGCCGTTACGTTTAAGAATTGAGTCTAAGAGAGATTCTTCCATAGTATAAAGCGGCAACGTTGACAAAATACTTCTGCGTTTTCCCGCTTTGTGTGAATCTGAAAGCAGAAAAGCGTTAAGCTCGTTTGAATTTTCGCTGAGGTATATGTTCATAAGCGGATAAGCGTTGCTTAAAAGCTCGTCTGCGCGTTTTTGGTAATACTCAATTTCCTTTTTTTGTTTTGTAAGGTAGTATTTTCCGTCAGAATGATAGCCTGTAACAGCTTCGCCCGACAGAGCCGCGGCGCCCGATACTTTCAGCAGATGCAAGAACGCATTGTTTTGAATACCTTTAAAATAATAAGGAGATATTTGTCCCGTCATATACATAGGTATCCAGCTTTCAAGACCGAGCATCATATCTTCAAAGGAACGGTCTAAGTTGTGTATCTGGTTAAGGTGCAACCCCTTTTTAAGCATCATAGCCATACCGAACATCCATTTTTTCGCAAAATCCTTGTCATTTGCCATTTCGCCCATCGGCATATCGCTGTACATAGTGACAGGCTCGTTCGATTTTGACAGAACCGTCGCCTTTAAAAAATCAAGCTCGCTTGACATCATTTCTTTCAACCCGAAATAGGTCTTTGAGGTCGGAATTTGAAACGGCATGGACGGCACTTTCAGTTCATCAAAATGAATGGACTTTATGTATTCGTTTAGGTCGAATTCATTGAGCTTGTTCAAGAATTTTGAAACGCTGTTATTCTCGGCTTTTTTACCTCGGTTTTCAAGCAGCCAGCTTTTCAGTTTTTTATAACGTACCGATTGGTCCGCTATGTCGTCCGCCTCGCATCCTATAAGCTCGGAAATTGCCAGAATTTCCGACGGCGATTTTAATTCGCGCGCTATAAATGTCGAAATAACATCGGCGAACTGTTTGGGATTTGATGGGCGCCTTGTGCCGTTGCGTATGCGGAAAACAGTTGAGGTGTCATAACTTGTATGCTTGCTTAAACGGCTCAGACTTATGTTAAGTGAGGTGATGAGCGTATTGAAATTTTGTCTGAGCAGTTCCTTATCGGTCGAAATAAAGTCCTCGCATTTAAGGAATTCTTCTTTGACTGACGTTGCCGTTATATCCACCGTTGGTATACCCTCGGCTATACGGGCAATAGCATTGCACAGGTTATCAAAACCTGCCGAACCGTATTCAGGCAGGCGTTCGCCGCTCCTATATCGGCTGAATGTCGCCGTCGATACGCCTGAAAGCGAACTCAAATCCTTTGCCGTGCAGGACAATTCAGTCATATAAGCATTTAATCTTTCACAGAATTTCATTTCGTTACCTCGCTGTAATTAGTGTCGCCGCGTAAACATAATTCATTATACACCACAGTTAGGAATATTAAAAGGGATTTAATAAAAATTTCCAAACAAAAAATACTTCGTTTAAAGTTGAATTGATGACGGAATTGTGGTATCATAAAAAGGATTTTAATTTGGGTGGAAGTTATAATGGAAACAATTTATAAAAAGATGATTACTTTTTTCAGAAAAGCAACGGGATTTATGCGCGCTCACCTTGCCGCGTCCGTGAGCATAGCCTGCGCGGCAGTCGTTCTTATAGGCTCTTTGTCGGCGGTAATAATTATTAAGAGCAGAAAAAGCGCTGAGCCTGTTATAAAAAAAGAACCGATTAAAAACGTTTCAAGTGAAGCAATATCTTCGGAAGAACAGCCTGAGTCGGAGCTGCCGTCATCTTCCGAAACAGCTTCGGTTGCGGTTCCTCAGCCTCAGCCTATAAAAGACGCTTTAAAATCATCAAAATATAAGGCTCAGCCGAAGGAAGACCCTCAAAAGCAGACCCGCCCCGTAACCGAAGATGAAACACCTTCATCATCTCTTACAAGAATTATTAACAGTGAACAACAATTCGATATAAAAGAAGTATCGGTTGTGACGGTAAGCGAAGAAAGACCCGTTTACAAAACGGCAAACAAAGAGGACGTGTCAACATATATACTTGAAAAAGAAAAAGTATATGATTATATTTCAACCGAAACAATAGAAATAAAAAAGGAAGATGAAAGCAGTTCCGAAATTTCATCTTCCGAAGTTTCGGAGAATCCCGAAAGTAGTGAGAATACGGAAAACTCAGATATTTCGGGAGGCGGTGAATCCGAATTGCCTGAAAACACTCAGCTTGTATTTTATAAGGTTAAATACGATTCCACCACCTACGAAAATAAGGAGCTTGGCGGAGAGACATTTGAGGGTTACGTTTTGGCGGAAGAAAATATAGTTGTTAAAAAGGATGATTATAAGCGTAAGTTCCCGATAGAGGTTGCTTTGCCCGACGGCAGGATTTTCAAGGAAGGCTTTAATACGGTTGACGGAAAGACCTATTATGTGCACGGCGGAAAATTTGTAACAGGTTATGCAGAAATAAACGGAATACGTTATCATTTTGACCCCGTCACGGGCGTTAAGGATTGCGAGGTCGGAATTGATGTTTCGAGCCATCAGGGAAGCATAGATTGGGCAAAGGTCAAAAAGGCGGGAATAGAATTTGCATATATAAGAGTCGGTTACCGTGGATATGAAACAGGTAGGTTGTGTATAGACAGCTGCTTTGAGAAAAATCTAAGAGACGCTCAAAAATACGGAATAAAATGCGGAGTTTATTTTTATTCGGTTGCCGCAAACGAAGCCGAGGCTATTGAGGAAGCAAATCTGGTTTTAGGGGCGCTCGGTGGCAAAGGGTTGCAACTTCCCGTTTACTGTGATATTGAACACGTCGGCGACAGAGTGACGGGATTAAGTAAGACGCAGAGAACAAATAACGCGCTTGCGTTCGTAAATACGATAAGAGCGGGCGGTTTTTCGGCAGGAATATATACGTATTTTAATTATTACAATAATTATCTTGAAGGTTCAAGGGTTGCAAATGAAAGCATTTGGATAGCGTATTATACCGAAGAAGCCTCGAAGGTAAAGGGTATACCTTACATTGCTTGGCAGTACACCTCGAAAGGGTCGGTCAGCGGAATAAACGGCAGAGTGGATATGAACCTGAGAAAAATATAGACCGTTTCTAAATTGTAAAAATAATCCTTTGAAAAACGCTTATACTGTGATATAATTACAGTACTTCTAAGAGAGGGGAAAAAATTATGGAGTATGGATACTTTGACAATAAAAATCGGGAATATGTTATCACAAGACCCGATACGCCCGCACCGTGGATGAACTATCTCGGCAACGGTCAGTTCAGCAGTATAATTTCCAACAATGCAGGCGGATTAATATTTGACAGGGATCCTGGCAGTTTTCGTATAACAAGGTATAATTTTAATAACGTACCGCAGGACAGACCCGGAAGATACCTTTACTTTAAGGATACAAAAAGCGGCGAGGTTTGGTCGCCTACTTGGCAGCCTGTGCGTAAAAAACTTGATTTCTACGAAGCAAGGCACGGTATGGGCTATACAACTATATCCGCCGAAAAGGACGGAGTTAAGAGCGAAATATGCTACTACATTCCGAAAGATACTCATTACGAGCTTTGGAACGTAAAACTCAAAAATAATTCCGATGAAAAAAAGACTCTTAAAATTTTCAGCTACATAGAATTCAGCTCCTATATTGCAAAATATGATATTGAGTGCGATTGGCCGAGATATTTCTGCGACGCTCATAGGGAAGGAAACGCGCTTGTTTTCAATCCCTCTGACGACTTTATAGACGAAGAACGTCTTCTCAGCTATATAGCAACCGATCTTGAAATTGAGGGTTACGATTGCGAGCGCGACGCGTTTTTAGGCAGATACAGGGATGAATCCTGCCCGATAGCGGTCGAAAACGGTTTTTGCGGCAATACCGATATTAACGCCGATAACGCCTGCGGAAGCCTTTGCTGTCCGATAACTCTTGAACCGGGCGAGGAAAAAGAGTTTGCGTTTTCGGTAGGAAACGCCCGCGACCTTGACGAAATTAAACAACAGGTTTCCGCAGCTTCCGACAACGCTTTAAGGAAACAACAGCTTGAAGAATTGAAAACGTTTTGGAGCGCTAACAGCTCAAAATTCGTTGCAAATACGCCTGATGAAGCGATGAACACAATGCTTAATATCTGGCACCCATATCAATGCCGTATGACCTTTAACTGGTCGCGCTTTATTTCGTATTACGAAAGAGGACTTGACCGCGGCTGGGGATTCAGAGACAGTATGCAGGACGTTTTGGGCGTTATGCATATAGTCCCGAAAGAGGCTAAGGAAAGAATAAAAACTCTGCTTTCAATACAGTACAGCAACGGCAGTTGCAGAGCGGTGTATTATCCTGGAACAGGCGAATCCTCGGGCGGCGGAAGATCGGACGATCAGATGTGGTCAATCTTCTCTGTATGCACCTACATAAAGGAAACAGGCGACTATTCGTTCTTGGATGAAAAGGTCAGTTTTATTGACGGCGGCGAAGCAACTGTATTCGGCCATTTAAAGGCAGGTCTGGAATTTACAAGAAAAAATGTAGGCGACCACGGCGTACCGCTGTTTTTACATTGCGACTGGAACGACAGTATCTCGAAAATTTCAAAAGAAAAGGGTAAAGCCGAAACGTCTTTTGTATTTTTCCAAGCCGCTCACGCCGCTTACGAGCTGGTAAGGCTCTTTAAGCACATCGGGGACAGTGAAAAACTTGCATGGGCTGAGGATTATTATGAATGGTGCAGAAAAACGTATCCTGTTTTGTGGGACGGAAAGTGGTTCCTCAGAGGATTTACCGACTACGGCGAGAAATTCGGCACAGATTCCGACGAATACAATAAGATTTTCTTGAATCCGCAGTCTTGGGCGGTTTTAAGCCGATTGCCGTCCCCCGAACAGGGCAATTCGGCGTTTGAAAACGTTGAGAACAGACTTTTCTGCGACCTCGGCGTATGTTCGCACGCTCCTGCTTCTACGGGAATAGACCTTAAAAAGAAATGGTATTTCGGTTCTAAGTCGGGCGTCAGGGAAAACGGCGGCGTGTTCTTCCACGCAAGCACATGGGCAGTTATCGCCGAAACTCTGCTTAACAGAAGCGAACAGGCATATTCGCTTTACCATAGGGAATTGCCGCCGATTCGTAACGACAGGGCAGATCAATGTATGGTTGAACCGTATGTTTATTCGTCTTCAATGATAGGCCCCGCGCATGAGAGATACGGAGCGGGCGTCGGCTCGTGGCTCAGCGGAACCGCAAGCTGGATGTTCTTGGCGGCTTCGCAGTATATTCTCGGCTTCCGTCCCGATTATGACGGCGTAATAATCGACCCGTGCGTTCCGAAAGAGTGGGACGGCTTCTCTTATGAAAGACTTTACCGCGGCGTAAAGTGCGAGGTCGTATCGCCCGCAATACCGAAAAGCGGCGCCAGAGCCAAGGCTCTTATAGTGGACGGAAAACGTGTTGAGGGCAATCTTGTAAGCGCCGATATGCTTGAAGGCAAAGAAAAGGTAAAAATTGAAATTGAGTATTAATGCGTACCCTTACTTGTAACGTGTTTGGTTTATGCTAAAAACTAAAAATCTCCCGTTTCTTTGAACGGGAGATTTTTGTGTAAAAGGATTACTTGCTTGCTGTTTTGTGACTGCGAGACGAAATGGCACAGTCAGAATAGTTATGCAAAAATTCGTCGGCGAAGCTGACACCGAACTTCTTCACTTTTCACTATTACTTTCAAAAATTGGAGGGATTTTCAGTGAAGAGTGAATAATTAATAGTGAAAAAGTAAAAATCGGCAAGTATCTAACGATACTCACCGATTTTTGGCAGGGGCAGAAGGGATCGAAGTTGCTTCGCAACCCCTCTTGCGGTACCCGACGAAAAACTTCCTTGGGGCGTCGTTTTTCTGTCGACCGCTGCGCCGTTATCGCCTTGCTGTATCTGCCGCAGGCAGCGCTTGCCGATAACGCCCGCCACTCTCCGAGTGCCTCGGGTTCTTTTTTCGCATACAAAAAAAAACAGCAAGCGCCGCAAAAGCGGTGCTTGCTGTTTTGTCTATGGGCTACGAAAAAGATATTTTTGCCGTTTTTGCGTATGAATTCGAACTCTCACAATATGATCTTTATTCTTCTTCAACACCATCATCAAAGACAGCTTCAAATTCTTCGTCACCGCGTCCGTCTATGATGTCGCTAAAACGAAGCATTGCTATGCCTATTGAATCGGTCGCATGCTTTTGCTTTTCTTTGGCTTCTAAGACATCCGCTATTAGGCTTCTTTGAATTTCCTTATCAGGAGGGAAACAAACTTCTATAGATTCAAAATCGCTTGTTTGAGTTCTTCTCCGATTGCTGTGACCTGTTGTGATTGCGCGGAACGCTCGTTGATAATACCTGCTTCGCAGCAAAACAGCAAGAAATTCAGGAACGATTTCATCGGTCAACATTTCATATATTGGGAACTCTTTTGTAACAAGGGCACCGTTAAACTGTTCAGGAACAACCGATATACAACCTTTCCACAAATCTATTGACGAATACACCAAATCCCCTTGTTGTGCTTCATACCATGTTGACGGGCTATCTTCAAAATACATTCCTAACCATTCGGGAGGATTTTTACCTTTGCCTGCTTCACGAGGGCGAATGTCGCCAGTTTGTGAAAGCGTCATCACAACAACAGGTGTTTCAGGTGATTCTTGCGGGCGAACAATCGACTCTCGTCTACGCATTAATTGTGATATTTTTTTGCTAACCCAACCATCGGGTAATGTTTGTTGTTCTTGCACTTTAAATAAATGGTATTTGGGGTCTAATCTATGGCTTTCGTGCGAAGTCCAAACACTGCAAATATCTAATCCTGCACAATCATTGATTGCAGGAACATAATTGTCTGGATCAGCACAAAACCTCCTATATTCACCAAGAATTGTACCAGTTTGGTCGTCAGAAAGATGTCCGCCTGCAGAACCCCTGTACAAATCGTTTTTCTCCATCAATGCACCTGTGGAAGAATAACCGACATAATTGGCCTCAGCCATAAATACTTTGTAACTATTAGCGGAAAGGGCGGCAAGTATTGCCTGTTCCTCTGTCTTACCTTCTGCAAGCTGCGATTGATATACTCTTTCAAAAGAAGTTTGTTGGTCATAATTAAACTTTTTGAAAAACAATATAGATGTTTTGTTCTGCGCACCGGATTTTCTAAAAGCATAGTCAGGCAATGAAACAACAGCCAATATTCTGCCGTTTTTTACTAAATAATTTCTAAGCTGAGGACAATTGGATAGTTCGCCTTGATTATTAAATATACCATCTGGCAATACAAGACCCAAGAGACCATCTTTTTTAAGCATTTTAATGGACTTTTCAACAATGATATGTTCAGAGGGAATTTGTACCCGTCCAGCAGATATTTCAAAGTCTTCAAGAGAGCTTTTACCGAGCTGATCTTCATCTCCTTCTTTGATAGTATCACCAAAGGGCGGATTACCTACTACTACATGGAAGTTTTCTTCCCCAAGTCTTAACCTTTCTTTTGTGAACTCAGTATCAAGACAGCTCTTATCGCCTTCAATATTTGTATGTCCATCATGGTGTAGTAAAAGATTAATCTTACAAATTCGAGCGAGTATTTCGTGAATTTCGATACCATAAACCTGGTTAAGCGCAAAGTCTGTTTTTATTCGCTCAAGTTCACGTCGTCCGGCATAATCTTTGTCCAATCTATTCCACACTTGCAAAAGCACTTCCAGAAGGAATCCGCCGCTTCCGCACGTAGGATCAATAACATAATGATCGTGTTGAATGTCTAACATAGCAACTGTGAATCTTGAGAGTGGCCGCATAGTAAAATACTGTCCCAGTTCTCCTCTAAAAATAGAACCGAAGAAGATTTCAAATGCCGCACCAATGTTATCGACGGACGTGTCCGTTATAGATATGTCTTGCAGTACCTTTACAACTTCAACAATTTTCTTATCTGACAGATTGATTGTAATTTGCTCAGGGAAAATCGTAGGATCGGCTAAGCAAGCCTGCTTGAATAACTCGTGAACCCTTGTTGCAACAGCCACATAAGTCTCGTTTGTTCCAACTTGGAATTGTCTCGGCGTATTATTAGGTGTATGCCTTTCATCTTCAACTTTGGCGAGCATTAATTTGCTCCATTCATCAAAAGCAAGAAGAGGATCTCGCTTACCTCCTGCCCAAATTATTGAATGAGCTCGTTTTACTTTAGACTCTAATTGATAATCTGTTGCTGCGTGTATATCGTGATTTCCAGGACCTGCAATATAAGTGTACTCGGGAATCTGTCCATACTGAACTGGAACAACATCCCGTGTGCCTTTAACATTCTCGCTTCTTTCAGTTGGTGGATAGTTAGCTACATCAAAAAATACAGATTCACCAAAACTATCAAACAATGCAATAGGGGCTCTAAGCGAATTTGCATTGCCAAACAACTGCTCAATCGCTTGATTTCGTTCTCTTGGGGATAATTGCTCTTTTTTATTCTCAATAACAAGATATGGATTTTGGCATCGTTCATCAGTATATACAACAATATCCGCAAAATCCTCGGGTGTTCTGCGCGGAACTACAACCTCCGTTCTGATACTGCGAGGGGTATATGCTTTTTCTAACACTAAAAAAGCAATAGTTCTCGCTCTTACCCATTCTTCCGGATCGGTCCAGTTATATGTTTTCTTTTGGTGAATATTGTAGGTTATCCTATCACCATGAATTTCAATCAGATTTCTCTGAATTGCATTCAAAATAAGCGGGTCGTTTTCAAAATCAATTCTATTTCTCATTTCGACTTCTCCTTTCAGAGTAAGCTACTCTGAAATTATACCATATTTCTACATTCCTTTCAATAGATTGCTAAGATTTTTTCGAATAATCCAAAAAATCTTATAATCAATGGTGGAGATGCTATAATTCTCAAAAGGAGTTGAAAATATGAGAACTTATACTAAAGAAGAAAAACAAGCGGTCATTGACCGTGTTATATCCGGCGAACCGTCTGCGCGTATCCTCGCCGACACCGGCATGCCCAAGAGCACCTTTTACAGTTGGTTACGCATTTATCGAGAGGAGCAAAACGTTGCCAACAGGAGAACAGTGGACATCCGCAATTTTCATTTGCTTGAAAACAAAGTTGCACGTTTGGAGAGTATCGTTGAAATTCTCAAATCTGCAACCTGCACGCCGAAATCACCATTGAGGCAACGGCTATATGCTGCCGAGCAGCTTTACGGAAAATATAACGTGCACGTGATCTGCGATGCGTTTGACATTCCCCGAGGAACGTTTTACAACCACGTTCTCCGCAATAAGAAAGACAACACGTGGTATGCGAAACGCCGTGAAGAACTACGGCTTCGCATACAGGAGATCTACGACGAAAGCAATCAGATTTTTGGTGCTGCCAAAATTGCGGCAGTTATGAAAAGTGAAGGATTCAAAGTCAGTAACGAAATGGTGCGCACGCTTATGCGTGATATGGGGTTAGTCAGCATTCGTCAGTCGGCGAAGAAATTATACGAGGACGAAGGCCGCAAATACAAAAACCACCTTAACCAAGAGTTTGACACGTGCAAACCGAACGAAGTGTGGGTTAGTGATGTTACCTATTTTAAGTACGGCGAAAACGCTTATTATATTTGCGTGATTATCGACCTGTTCTCCCGTATGGTCGTAGGTTATAAAATTGGAAAGACCAACAGCACGCAACTTGTGAAGTCGACTTTTCAGATTGCCTATAAAGCACGCCAACCGGATTCAAGTTTGGTTTTCCATACCGACCGTGGTGGTAATTATCGTTCAAAAACGATGAACGACTATATGCGGTCACTGCACATCACGCACTCCTTTTCAAGAGCGCACGTGCCGTATGACAATTCAGTAATGGAATCGTTCTTTGCTTCTATGAAGCGTGAGGAGTTGTATCGAACGAAATACCGTTCGGAGGCAGACTTCCGAAGTGCGGTAGACAAGTACATAATTTTCTACAATACGAAACGTCCGCACAAGAAACTGCAATACAAGACTCCCGAACAGAAGGAAGAGGAATATGCCTTGAAGGGCGCGGGTTTATAAGACACCTGCAGTCGGACAAATGGGTTCGATAAGGTTTGTTTTTAAATCTTTGGATTGCCTAATTTGAGTTTTTCTGTTTTCAGTCCAGTTTGCAAAAAGAAAATGCGACCTCGAAAAGCCGCATAAATACTGGGTTTTATAATAAAAACACCATTGAGTCTGAAATTGAGGGTTCAGATTTCAATGGTGTCTTTAGATGGCAGGGGCAGAAGGGATCGAACCCTCGGCACTCGGTTTTGGAGACCGATGCTCTACCAGCTGAGCTATACCCCTAAAAACAAAAAACGCTTATTTGGTGGGCCATCACGGACTCGAACCGCGGACCGACCGGTTATGAGCCGGTTGCTCTAACCAACTGAGCTAATGGCCCAAATAAGCAAGACTTATTATAACACAAATTGCCGAAAAGTCAATACCGAAAATTAAATTAAATCAAGTTTTTTTATAAGAGTTGAAAAACGGTTAAAAATTGACCTTAGAACGCTGATTTTGACAGGTTTTCGGAATTAATTAACAACGCTGTAAATTGTTCTTGACATTAGAAATCATATATAATAAAATTACACCGAAAGAGGAGTTGAAGTTATGAAAAAAGTAACACTTTATCCTATCCCGAAAAAGGTTAAGATAGACAGCGAAAACTGCTTTAATTTTAATAGGAACGGTTACATAGCGGTCTGTGACCGCGAGTTTGCGGGCACGGTTATTACCGCCAAGAAAAACAGCGTTATAAAAGGCAATGTTGCAATCGGAAGACGGACATCAAAAGCGGATATAACGGTGAAAAGAGATCATGCAATTGCAGAGGAAGGCTACCGTATTGAAATCGGGGAGAACGGTGTTATTATTTCTGCGTCCTATGAGGCTGGGGTGTTTTATGCCTTTAAAACCTTAATTCAGCTTGTAAATCAGTTCGGCGCAAGACTGCCGTATACTGAAATTGAGGATAAACCGTATTTCAAAATACGCGGATATTTGTTTGATATTTCAAGGGACAAAATTCCCACCCTTGACACACTTAAAGAAAAGGTTGATATGCTTGCCGACCTCAAAATAAACCATCTTGAACTTTATATTGAGGGGGCGCCGTTCAGCTATAATAATTATGAGGATATGTGGCAGGGCGCCGACCCGATTACGGGCGAGGATATATTGGAGCTTGACCGCTACTGCAAGGAGCGTTTTATTGAGCTTGTTCCTACCCAAAACACCTTCGGACACATGGGCAAATGGCTGTTTGACGGCGGATATTCTAACCTTGCGGAATGTCCGAACGGATTTATAAATAAAGACGGCGGCTTTGTGCCGTGGCCGATGTGCCTTGATCCTAACGATCTCGAAGCTTTCAAGCTCGTGACCGACACATCAGACGATCTGCTTAATTATTTTTCGTCCGACAAATTTAACGTCTGCTGTGATGAAACGCTTGAACTCGGACTCGGAAAAAGCAAGTCGGAATGTGCGGAAAAAGGAATCGGCAGGGTATATCTTGATTATTTGATGAAGCTATATAATTATTGCAAGTCAAAGGGCAAAAAGATGCTTTTCTGGGCAGATATTATTAACGAATATCCAGAGCTTGTTGCGGAGTTCCCGAAAGATGTTCTCGTGCTTAATTGGGGTTACTATAATGATTTGCCGAAAGAATCAAGCTGCGAGAACTTTGAGAAAAACGGAATACCTTACTGCGTTTGCCCGGGAACGGCTATTTGGAATACCGTAACGGGCAACACGGTTCAGGCGTTTGATAATATCAAAACAACGGTTATGAAGGGCGTCCGCCACGGTGCCAAGGGCGTTATAAACACCGAATGGGGCGATTGCGGACATCTTCAAGGCAACTATTCAGCCTTGCCCGCCGCCGTATACGGCGCTATGATGAGCTGGCAGCCCGAAATAAATGCCGATGCCGATATTGCCGATGTAATAAACCGAATGCTTGGCGACAGCACCGAAGAAATCGGCTCTTTGCTTATTGAAGCAGGCAAGTATGACGTGCTTGAAAAGGTGCATCAGGAAAACATTACATTTTCGTTCAGACTTTTGAGGAATAACCTCACCGAAACCGATTCTGTAAAGGAATGCGAGCATTCCGATTTTGATAAGGTTGAAGGGTATATTGATACGCTTTTAGAGAGGGCATACGGTGCGTCGGATAGTTTTTACGACGGACAATTGATTGTTTCCGAGCTTATTACGGGTCTGCGCGCAATAAAGCTGGCTCAGGAGATAGGACATTTCAAGATTTACCTGCGTGACGGAGACGCCGCAAAGGTCAAAGAATACGGTCTTAAAATACGTAACGGCTACAACGCCGTTATAAACGGCATAACCGACGGTTGGATGAAGAAAAACAAGGTTTCCAATATGCACGGTGCGTTGAGACCGTTTGTGGACAACCGAAACGCCGCCCAACAGGCGTTCACTCCCGACAACAAAAAAGAGGACGTAATTCAGTATTAAAATTAAGGGAAAGCAGGGTATATATGCTCTGCTTTTCGTTGACTTTTGAGGGTTTTCATTATAAAATGATTAAAAAGATTAAAAAGATTTTGGGGTGCTTAGAGTATGCAGGTTGTAATAACAAAAGGTCCGCAAACTTATCAGGTTTTTCAGCAGGAAAACGGCTGTGCAAATGTTCATATAGAAGGGGAAATTGCTGATATAACCGAGGAATTCAACTCGGAAAAGGCGCGCGCCTTGGTGCTTGTTTCTTACGAAAATTCAGGCTCGCTTGCGCTTAAACCGATTTTTGCGAAAATCGGCGGCGGCTTGGATTGGCAAGCTGATTTTGAATTGAAAACAGGTGGTCCTTATACCATAAGCGTTTGCGTCAGAAGCGGCGAAGTCGGATTTTCACCTATGGCATACATAAAGCATATAGGCGTAGGCGACGTATTCCTTGTGACGGGGCAGAGCAACGGTTCGGGCACCTGCTTCACGACCCGTTCGGAAAAGGTAAGTGGAAATGTAAGTATGTTCGGACTTGACGGTAAATGGAAAATCGCGTCACACCCGTTGCATGACCAAACGGGTACCGAGTACAGCGAATACAGATTGCAGACATACTATTCGCCTTGGCTTAAATTTGCTGAAATTCTCTCGGATACGTTGGGTTATCCGATTGGTTTGATACCCGCTTCACGTGGCGGCGTGCCTATATCGTATTTTGACGAAATGCAGGACGGGCGCCTATTCAAAAATATAAGAAGTATTTATAAGAAGTCGGGAACAGGGTTAAAAGGTATTATATGGTATCAGGGCGAAACAGACGTCGGAAGCACGACCTACAAAGAGCAGTTCAGCCGTCTTTGCGGACAGTTTGAGGATATGCTCGGGAAAACGGCTCCGATATTTACCGTTCAGATAAACAAGCAGCTGTACGTTCCGCCTGCTCAGACGGTGGCTTTTCATTCAAAGAAGTGGGCAGAGTTCAGGGAAATACAGCGTCAGATAATGTGCGAAAACGACAATGTTTATATGATACCCGTGCTTGACCTTAATGTCGGCGATACTATACATAATACATACTATTCAGATGTCGCCATTGCAAACCGCATGGCAGATATGGTTCTTTCAAAGCTGTATTCAAGGGTCGAGGTATGCGAGTCGCCTAATATATACAATGCTGTTGCGGAAAGCGACGGAAGCGTTACGCTGTATTTTAAAAACATAGTCGATTCGATAACCGCCGAACACGCGCATTTCAGCCTTTTGCCGTTTGTTATGTATGACGGTGAAAATGCGTTTAACCTGACGGGTTACGAATGTCCCGTCAATAACACAATAAAACTGAAATTTTCCGCACCTGCCAAAGCGGGATTTAAGGTCGGCTGCTCGGCGGGAAACCCGTTGTGTCTATTCCCGTATGATTTAATTACCCGTCTGCCGATAATACCGTTTGAAGATTTTGAGTTGTCGGAACGGTAGTGTGACAGGTTCACTAAATATATCTCTTTCCAAATAGGAGGGTATTTAGTTGTATTCATTTTTACTTGCACTTATATATATAGCTTTTATCAGCCTTGGACTGCCCGATTCGCTTTTAGGCTCGGGCTGGCCTGCAATGTATGCCGAGCTTCGTGTGCCTGTGTCCTTTATGGGCATTGTTTCTATGGTGATTTCGGGCGGCACTATTGTTTCAAGCCTGTTTTCCGACAGGCTTACCCGCAAATTCGGCACAAGGATAGTAACCGTTGCAAGCGTATTTCTTACCGTTATAGCATTGTTCGGTTTTTCGTTCTCAAACCGTTTTGTTATGTTGGTGATATTCGCCGTTCCTTACGGTCTCGGTGCAGGCGCTATCGACGCCGCGCTTAATAATTATGTTGCCCTGCACTACAAGGCCCGACATATGAGTTGGCTGCATTGCTTTTGGGGCGTAGGCACAATAGTCAGTCCGTTTATAATGAGCTATGCGCTGGCAAACCGCACTTGGAACAGCGGCTACCGAATCGTTGGTCTGATACAGCTTGCAATAGCAATTCTTTTGCTCGTTACGCTCCCTGTATGGAAGGTCAACAAAACGGCGGCGGAGGACAGCTCAAAGAGCATAGGTCTTATCGGTGCGCTTAAAATCAAGGGAGTTCCGTTTCTTTTAATAGGATTTTTCGCATATTGCGCCGCAGAGGCGACGGCTATGCAGTGGGCAAGCACATATTTTGTAAAGGTAAAGGGCATTTCGACAGAGCGCGCCGCGAGCTTTGCCGCGCTGTTTTATATCGGTATCACCGTCGGCAGATTTATCAGCGGATTTATTACAGATAAGTTAGGGGATCGCAGGACGATTCTTTTGGGTACGGCAATTCTTTTGTGCGGCATAATCGTGCTGTTTATTCCCACCGATTCTTATGCTGCCGCATTTGCCGCCTTTCTTGTAATAGGCTTCGGGTGCGCGCCGATATATCCTTGCATTATCCATTCTACGCCCGATAATTTCGGCGCGGAAAATTCGGGCGCAATAATCGGTATACAAATGGCAAGCGCCTATGTCGGCTCAACATTTATTCCGCCTATTTTCGGACTTATCGGCAACGCAATCGGTTTTTCGTTTATGCCGCTGTATCTGCTATGCTTTTTTGGACTGATGATAATAATGGTTGAATCAACATTCCGCGTTACGGGGAGGAAATAAAATTATGGCTTCAAGCAAAGAGTATTTGGAATTTGTATTAGAACAGTTGTCTGACTTAGAAGATATCACCTACCGCGCTATGATGGGCGAATATATTATCTATTACCGCGGCAAGATAGTCGGCGGTATTTATGACGACAGACTGCTTGTCAAACCCACAAAGTCCGCGGTTTCCTATATGCCGAACGCCGTTTACGAATTGCCTTATGACGGGGCAAAGGAAATGTTGCTTGCGGAAGATGTTGACAACAAAGATTTTTTGACTGGTCTGTTCCGCGCAATGTATGACGAACTGCCTGTCCCGAAACCAAAAAAGAAAAAATAGTCGGTTTTGTATTTTCATAACACCCGAAAGCAAGAAAAATCAAGAAAAGCCGTTCGCGTTTCGATAGAATGTAATCACAGAAAGGGAGCGAATGAATGGATTGGATACAGGGAATACAACGTGCGATTGATTATGTCGAGGCGCATATCACCGAGGAAATCGACTTTGAGGAAGCGGCGAAACAGGCATATTCTTCTTCGTTTCACTTCCAAAGGGTGTTCGGTATCCTGTGCGGTATGCCGCTTGGCGACTATATCCGTATGCGCAGGCTTTCGCTTGCGGGGGAGGAGCTGTCAAAAGGAGACGCTAAAATCATTGATATAGCGCTTAAATACGGATACGACACCCCAGAGAGCTTTTCCCGAGCCTTTACCCGATTTCACGGCATTGCGCCGAGCGAAGCCAAACACAGCGGCAATGTCAAAATATTTACTCCCCTGTCTGTAAAACTAACTCTGACAGGAGGAAATAAAATGAATTACAGAATTGAAAAAAGAGACGCGTTTCAGGTGGTTTGCAAAAGAAAAAGAGTGGGCAAACCGCAGTCGGCTAATGCCACCGAGGATATTACAGCAATGTGGCGGGAGTTCGGCGCCGACGGAACAATGGAACGGCTGATTGCCTGCCTGCCGAAGAACCCCGTTATGAAAGGTTTGCTCGGTATTTGCTTTTCCTCGGAGCTTGATTCAAAGCAATTTCCTTACGGAATCGGCGTTGAGTACGACGGAAGACAGGTTGACAGCGATTTTGAGGTCGTTACAATTCCTGTGAACACATACGCGGTGTTCACAAGCAAAGGTAAAATGCCCGACGCGTTTATCGACACCTATCACAGAATAGTCACCGAGTTCTTTCCGCAAAGCTCGCAGTATGAGTATGCCGAAAACGTTGAGTTTGAGGTTTATTCTTCTGCAAACACCGACGACCCGAATTACAGCTGTGAAATTTGGATTGCCGTGAAAGAAAAATAATACTAAAAATCATAAAATCTCGTACTTGTTTTTAAGGTGCGGGATTTTCGTGCTTCGGTATAAAATGTTAATATACTACCGCGTCGTCTGCTGTGAAACCGCCGAGAGAGTTTTCCTTTGTCTGAATACATACAAAGGTCATTCCCTCATCGCAGGAAGCCGAAAACTGGCGTTTTGCCGCAGGCTTTATTTTAACCCAATCGCCCGCGGTGAGCGCAATTTCCTCGCCGTCAATAACAACCCTTCCCTTGCCTGAAATTATACCGTAAATTTCTTCGTTTTGCTTATGCGAATGAACAAACGGAACGCCTGCGCCTGCGGGGAGCTGATTTATGCTGATTTCCGCTCCTGTCAGACCGAGTGCTTCGTGAAGCTCGGCTCTGCCTTCGTTTTCTATGTTTGTCTTTGTGTAGTTTTTCATTGTTATTACCTCCAAACTTTCGGCAAATTTCCTTTGCCTGTTATTAGGTTATCACGGCGCACATTCAAAAACAAGTACGCACTTTTTTATAACTGTATACTTTTTTCATTATGTGTAGTATAATGTGAATATGAGGTGATGAAACCGTGAAAACAAAAAGTGAATTACCTGCCTGTCCTGTGGCTACCGCCGTATCCCTGATAGGCGGGAAATGGAAGCTGTTGATTCTTCGCAATCTTAAAGCGCGAGCGTGGAGATTTAACGAACTGCAACGCGATTTGGACGGAATTTCCCAAAAGGTGCTTACCGACAGTCTGCGCCAGATGATAGACGACGGGCTTGCGTACCGCCGCGATTATAAGGAAATGCCGCCGAAGGTGGAATACGGGCTTACCGACCTTGGCAGACAGATGCTGCCTATAATCGACGCCCTTGCGGACTTCGGCAACTATTATAAATCGATTTTAAAGCAGTAGGTGATTTTATGAAGTTTACGGCCTTGTTTTAGTAGTGATCATTATGATACCGAATATAGTGTTCGCAATGAAATGCAAGGACGGGTTTGAGAACAAGTGGGAGAATAAAGCTGTCGAAATCATGGAACAAATAGGGCGCTTCGGCTGTTTTACGTTTATGATTTTTAACATTCCGAATACATATTTCGGTTGTCGTCTGCTTTGCGGCGTTTTTTGCAGGCGATATATACGGATTTATCAATTGGCGGAAAATGAAGATAAGGCAGAGTGCAAAAGCTGCGGAATAACAACAATTATAGGTGATTTTTGATTGAATTTGTGTTAATATAAGTATTATCAACATCGGCGGAGAGTTTTTTGATTATTTCCAGAATAACGTCGGTCACGGTATCAAACGAAGCCGAGAAACTGCCCATAAAGTATTCTACGACAACGTCAACACAGGCGCTTGAAATAAAGCACACCTGCACCTGCCGTATTTCGGGAACTGCGGAAAACGGCAAACGCGCAATGTTTTCGGTGATTTGTTTGGCAACCGTTTTTTTCAGTTTTTCTACAAATAGTCTCGGCGAGGACGCCTTGATTACCATACGGTAGCTTTCTTCGTTTTCTTTAAGAAAATCTATTATACCCTTGGTGTAGTATTCAAAATCAAACGCTGTTGATGTATCAGCTTTTCCTAGCCGTGAAAACGCGTCGGAAAGCTGTTCTGTCAGCTCATTTTCAAATTCCTCGGCAACCGAATATATATCGTCGTAGTGATAGTAAAAGGTGGTTTTGGATATATCGGCGCGCTCCGCCAGCGAGAGCTTGACGGCTATATTAACGAGATAAAAGGTATCCAAACGGGCTTAGTCAGAATAGGCACGTTTGCAAGCACGGCGATAAACCTGCTGCCCGATGTCTTTTCGGAATTCCAAAATGATTATCCCGATATTGAGTGTGAAATGCTGCTGGGGGATTATGACGAGGTGGAACGGTGGATAGAAGAGGGACGTGTAGACTGCGGAATGGTCAGACTTAAAAACAATCCCGATTTAGATGCCGTTTTGTTGATCGAGGACGAATACAAGGCGGTATTGCCCATTGACCATACGCTTGCGAAAGGCAAAACCGTCAGGGTAGAGGACTTGAACGGACAGCTGTTTTTGCTTTTGGAGCGTGGAGGAAAAACCGAGGTCACCGAGTTGCTTGAAAAGAACCGTGTGCGCCCCAATATAAGGTTTACGACGTGGGAGGATTTTGCCATTATGTCAATGGCGGAAAAGGGGCTTGGGATAGGAATTTTACCGTCCTTTATTTTAAAAAGGATACCTTACCGCGTGGAAATCAGACCCCTCGAACCGCCGTATTACCGAAAGATAGGTCTTGCGGTAAAGAATAAGGAACGTTTAACCCCCGCAACGGAAATGTTTATAAAATATCTTAAAAAACAGGGAAGAAAAGGATCATGAAAATAAGAAAACTTGTAGTATACATACACGGTAAGGGCGGCAACGCGTGCGAGGCGGAGCATTACAGGCCCTTCTTCAAGGATTGCGACGTTGTAGGATTAGACTATAAATCGCAGACCCCGTGGGAAGCAAAAAAGGAATTTACCGATTTTTTCAATCTGCACAGCGCCGATTACGGCTCGGTGTATGTAATTGCCAACAGCATAGGAACGTTTTTTACAATGAACGCCGATATTAACGAAAAAATAGAAAAAGCCTTTTTCATATCGCCTGTTGTTGATATGAAAAGGCTGATTCTTAATATGATGGCCGCCGCAGGCGTTACCGAGGAAGAACTCTCAAAATCAGGCGAAATAACAACCGATTTTGGCGAAACGCTGTCGTGGAAATACCTTTGCTATGTGCGTGAAAATCCTGTTAAATGGAATGTTCCCACCTGTATCCTTTACGGTGAAAAAGACAATCTTACCTCAATAGATACAATAACTGAATTTGCCGATAAAACTAAGTCAAGTCTTACCGTAATGAAAAACGGCGAGCATTGGTTTCACACAGATGAGCAGATGAGTTTTCTTGATAATTGGCTCAAAACCTCATTTGCCAAAGAAAAGATGTAAGCCGAGTGCGGCGTTAAAGCCTGTTGCGGCGAAAACGCTGAATCGCTCTACCACCCCGAAGTATTCTGACGGTACTATCTTCATACCGAAAGCGCCGACCAGCATCATTATAAGGGCTGTCGCGGCGCAAATGCCGTACGAACGGCAGTCCTTATTTTTTATGCCCGCTATGATTATTGTCAGAAGCGACGCAATCGAAAGTATAACGACAAGTGCGGTAATTAAAATATGCATTTTGTCCTGAAACGCGCCTGCATATCCGCTGTCGCTCAGAGGAAACATACGGTAGCCTACCGCCGAAATAAATTCCATTGCGGCGAATGTGTAAATCCCTCCGCGCAGAAGCCGTGTTTTCTTGCCCTGTATTCCTATACATACTATTACGGCGCACAGAACCTCGCATACGTTATAAAAACTGCTGAGTTGATTCCAAAGTGCAAGCGATGGAGCGTTTGCGGCACTGAGATCGCTTACCGCCTGAGATTTCCAATCATATCCCTTATATGCGAGCGGCGAGAATACTACCGCCGCGGTATAGGAAAGCAGGCTTAAAACACCCGTCAGTCCTAATTTTTGAACAAGCGTCTTTTTCATTTTTCGCCGCCTCCTGATATATGAAATGTGCGGTAAAAGAGCCGAACGTGCGCTTTCAGCTTTTCAATACATTCCGCCTCTTTTTCGGGCTGGCGGTCGCAGACCTCAATAAGAGTTATAATGGGCGAAACATACATAAGCGCAAGCGTTTCGGGGTCTTCGTTCTTAATTTCTCCCGCTTTGATAAGTTCCTTAAAAAGAGCGGAGTGGTATTCCGTCAACCGATAAATATAGCGTTTCGAGTACAGCTCCGAAAGCTCGGCGGAACGGAACTGCTCTATTGTCATCATTCGGCGGAAACGGCTTATAGTTTCGTCGTGCAGGGAATAGGCGAATATTTTTATGACCTTATCCGCAAGCATATCCTCGGTTATTTTTGTAAATACGTCCAAATCCTGCGCGGCGTTCTGCACGTGAACCGACACGGTATCGGTATATTTCTCGTATTTTTCCGCGACATTCGCAAAAATAGCGTCAAAAATCGCCTGTTTGCTGTTGTAATGGTTGTAAAGCGACGGCGCTTTGATTCCAACCGCATTTGCAATTTCACCCACGCTCACGGAATCATATCCCTTTTCGGCAAACAGTTCTAATGCTTTTCAAGTATTTTTCGTTTTGTGTCCTCCTGTTTCATACGTTTCCTCCGTATACTAACTAACGTTAGTTAGTATTATACAACGAGTTATTTTAATCGTCAACAGCGTTAGCATAACTATACAAAGACGTGAACGATAAAAAAAGATATATCCGAAAAAATTTAACACCTTTTTGAATATGTTTGGCAATGATAGAATTAAGTTGAAAATATATCCTAAGCATAGGAGGACGGCAGATGAATTTTCCTAAGGATTTTGTATGGGGAGTTTCCACCGCGGCGTATCAGATAGAGGGCGCGTCGGGCGTTGACGGCGCGGGGGTTTGCAATTGGGACGTTTTTTGTCAGAAGAAGGGAAAGGTTGCCTCGGGATACACAGGTGATGACGGCTGCGACCATTATTATCATTGGCAGGAAGACGTTGAGCTTTTGAAAGAACTCGGTGTAAATGCATACAGATTTTCGATAAATTGGGCAAGGCTTATACCCAACGGGACGGACGAGGTAAACGAAAAAGGCGTGCAGTT
>CAKSQT010000009.1 GCA_934486755.1 uncultured Eubacteriales bacterium
CATCAAAGGTTTCTTCAAGATTATGGCGAGCACTTGTCCAACCTTTTCCGTCGGTAAACCAAACAAAAGTAAAACCGCCGATTGTATCTGTTTCGAGAGCAAGTGTTTTGTAACTGCGTGCTGTTTCGTTTAATTTACTTCCGCCGCTGCCGTAAAAATTCGTTTCGATACCGTAAATCATATTAGGTGTCTTAACAACAAAATCAAAACGCTTTTCTGTTTTTCCTTGATTTGAAATAGCCGAAAGATCTATGTCCCATTTATCTGTAATCTGATGAATATACATTTCTTTGAAATAGGACTCATCTTTGACAAAGCCTGCTTTTTGGATAAAACTTTCAACTAAGTTTTCCATCAAATGACCACCACGATTTTTACGACCGTTGGAATCAAGACCTGTTTCAACACCCGTTGCATAATCTACAAGGTTGTTGACAATATGATTTTCCAACAAATCGAATAATCCGGTTTCACGCATAAAATATTTGTATCTCTCATAATGAGCGTGGCTGTTCGGCGAATATTTTCCAAAATCGAATTGGAATAAATGACCTCCATTTTCATCCTGACAGTAAATTTCGTTTGCTCGAACCGCTAAGAGCAAAGGTATGCACTTTAATACTTCGGGATATTTTCTCATCAAATTCTCAAAATCAGCTTCTATGTTTTTAGAGCCAATGAGAGAATTTAAAATATTAATCTCAACCTTAATACTATCTACATTTCTGTGAACTTTTTCAAAATCTATGTAATAACCATAGTCTGCAATACTATCACGAAAACCTGATAGCCAAGCATTAAAATTCCTCATTATTCATTCTCCTTTAACATAATTTCAACTTTATCAGTATATATTTTCCATATAGATTTTTTAGGAACATAAGAGCCATCTTGGCGTATAAGACCTAAATTTCTATACAACTCTGTAACGCCAGACAAGAAACAATTTGTTTTATCTATTTTCAATTTCTTTAATTCACTTCCGTTTATCGAAACAGATACAGTTTTTTGATTAGGCTCAAGAATGTCTATCAATGCTTTGGGCATTCGTAGTATTCTTGCTCGGATATCATTTGCTGTTATTTGTTTATCAACAATAGTTATAGGAGAAAAATCATCATTGTGAAGACTGCTTGTTATTGGTAAATCGTCATTTGGATTTTTTAATTCATCCATCATTTCCCTGCTGAAAACAGGTTTATAAACAAAACCTATTTCGTTATCAATACAACTTTCAACCAGTGATTTCCCATCAATTAAAATAATAGGACGAGACAAATCATCCATTACAAACTCTTTGGTTTTTGTTGAATATGAGGCGGTCGTTATAAACAATCCTTTGCTACCAGATTTCATTACACCTCTTAAGGCTCTTACTTTTTCGATAGGTATTGTTGTTCCGGGTTTGTTCCTTTTTGCTTGAACAAAATATTCAACAGAGTCTGCGCCCTCTAATCCGCCAACTCCATACCTTATCGCTTCAAGATCAATGCCACCATCAGCAGAACGTTGAGTAACTCTAACTTCATCTAATCCTATTTTTTCAAGATATACTTTAAGAAATTCTTCAAAAGCATATCCGATTTCAAAATAAGAATAAAAATCATATATCAATTTGTTTTGTTCTTCTATAGCTAATTCAGTCGTTTTTCGCATATATTCTCCTTAAAAATTACTAATAAGCAACTCTTTAATTTTTCCTCTTGCTTCGCTATTACAATTAATCATTCGAGTTGCTTCAACTCGCTTGATTTTATGTGCAGAATAGATATTATCAAAGAAATCATCGTCTGTATTTGAATTCTTTGGATCGGAATTGCTAATTACAATTTTTGCACCTTTTTTATCCATGTCGTCAACAAATTGCACAAGCTCAATCTGTGCATCATCATTAAACAAATTCTCGGTATATGCAGTAAAACTTGCTGTATCTGTAATAGGTCTGTAGGGCGGATCAAAATAAACAAAGGTATTTTCATCAATAAAGTCTGCTGACTTTCTGTAATCTCCGCATACAATGGTAACTCTCTGCAACTTATTCGATACTGCTCCGAGATTTTTTTCATCACAAATCATCGGATTTTTGTATGCTCCCATAGGAACATTGAACAACCCTTTTTTGTTTACTCGGAACAGACCGTTGAAACAAGTCTTGTTAAGGAAAATCATTAATGCCGCTTTTTCGATATTAATATTTTCATTGCCATTTACTTTCAAGTCGTTAAAACGCTTTCGCTTTTGCATATAGTAAACCTTACGATTGTCTGCATCTAACTGAATAAAATCGTTCTGCATAGTGAGAAGCATTTTAATCAAATCATCTACATCATCACGAATAATTCGATACGTATTGATAAGTTCAGCGTTAATATCGCTGATATAAACTTCTTCTAAATCATATTTACTAAGTATATCAAACAAAACTGCACCACCACCAACAAATGGTTCGGCGTATTTTGTAATCCTTCCACTATCAAAAGGATAGTAGCGTTCAATCTCTTTAAGAAGCTGACCCTTACCGCCTGCCCATTTCAAGAAAGGTTTGACCGCTTTTTCTTCAGTTTTACTATAACGTGTACTTCTTGCATCTGTCGGTTTTGTGGCCGTTGTTGGTATAATCCACATATTACCCACCATAGTTGCTTCTTTAATTCTTTGTTCAGAGCACAAAACCGCTACTCTTCTTTGGGAAATACCCCATTTTTTGGCAGCTTCTCTTGCAGACATAAATTCCATAACAACCTCCTGAATACACCCCGTTCGTACTTGTATAATATTATATTCCAAAACTCGAATAATAGCAATACCGTTTTAGAAATTATTGTAAACTTTTTTATTGCTCTAAAAAGGCTCTATAATAAATGTTGGGGTAACCAAGTAGAGCCTACAAAGGAAAAATAGAATAAAATAAAAAAGTAGAGCATATTTGGATGAAATCCGTTAAAATGGAAATAAAAAATAACCATAAACGGAGGCTCCAATATGCTCTACACTCATTTTATCCCTTTACCTCAACTATCGACAAAGAGCCTGAAAATAATCCAAAACTCAAAGCCATTCTATTGTTGCTGGCGGCTTTGAGGTTATATCGTAAACAATTCTGTTTACGCCCTTGACTTCTTTTACAAGTCGTCTTGAAGCTTCCTCAAGAACATCATACGGGATACGCGCCCAATCGGCAGTCATAAAATCGCTTGTGGTGACCGCACGCAGCGCTACCGTATAGTCGTATGTGCGGAAATCGCCCATCACGCCGACCGAACGCATATCGGTAAGGACGGCGAAATACTGCCCTATTTCACGGTCAAGACCCGCATTCGCAATCTCCTCGCGGAATATCGCGTCGGCGTCTTGCAGTATTGATATTTTCTCTCTTGTAAGCTCGCCGATTATGCGGACACCGAGTCCGGGACCGGGGAACGGCTGACGGAATACCATATTTTCGGGCATACCGAGTTCCAAACCAACCTTGCGGACTTCGTCCTTGAACAGGTCTCTTAACGGTTCTATTATTTCATCAAAATCGACGTGATCGGGCAAACCGCCTACATTATGGTGGCTTTTAATCAGCGCCGCATCGCCTACACCCGATTCTATACAGTCGGGATAAATAGTTCCCTGAACAAGGAAATCGACCTTGCCTATCTTCTTTGCCTGAGCCTCAAAAACCCTTATAAACTCGCGTCCGATAATTTTGCGCTTTTGTTCGGGGTCGCTTATACCCCTGAGCTGACCCAAAAACTGCTCCGACGCGTCTATCGATATAAGGTTAATATTATAGGTTCCCTTAAACAGTTCGTTGACCTGCTTTGCTTCGTCCTTGCGGAGAAGACCGTGATCAACGAATATACAGGTAAGATTTTCTCCTACCGCCTTATGTAAAAGCAGAGCCGCAACCGAACTGTCAACTCCGCCCGAAAGCGCGCAAAGCACCTTGCGGCCGCCGATTTTCTGCTTTAACTCCTCAATTGTGCGTTTGGTAAACGACGCCATAGTCCATTCGCCCTTACAGCCGCACACGTTATAAACGAAATTCTTTATCATTTCGCTGCCAAGTTCGGTATGCATAACCTCCGGGTGGAACTGCACCGCATAGAGCTTTTTGGCGGCATTTTCCATAGCCGCAACTGGGCAATCGCCCGTTTTTGCAGTTATTTTAAAATCTACGGGTATTTGATTTATGTAATCAGTATGGCTCATCCAACAAACCGTCTTCTGCGGAATGCCGTCAAACAATTTGCTTGTGGTATCAACGGTCACCTCAACTTTACCGTATTCGTTCGCACCTGCCTCAACAACGCCGCCCAATGTATGCGCCATAAGCTGAGCGCCGTAGCAAATTCCCATTATCGGGATGCCGAGTTCAAAAAGTTCCTTCTTATACAGAACCGCATTCTCACCGTAAACACTTTTCGGCCCGCCCGTAAGTATTATACCGCTGTATCCTGCAGCTTTTATTTCCTCTATCGAGGCGGTATAAGGACGTATTTCCGAATAAACATTATTTTCTCTGACTCGTCTTGCAATCAACTGATTGTACTGTCCGCCAAAGTCAAGTACCAAAATCTTTTCCATTTTTTTCTCCTACAATCAAATATTTACGTAAAAACAGCGGTCTTTTTTATTTGACACATTCCGTATAAACCTTATTATACAACACTTCATAATCCGTTTCAAGTGACAGATTAGGATTATAATAAGGATCGCCCTTGCTGAGGAACTTTTTGTCCCACTTTTTATGGAACAGTTCTACCTCTCCCGCAAAGCGTTTCTGTTTAGCGGGGGTATCCTCATATCCGCGGCTTTTTGACTCATAGTGATAAAGCTCCGCGTAAGGTGTAAACACGATGAGCTTATTCAATTCACGCACACGAAGGCAGAGGTCAATATCATTGAATGCCACGGCAAATTCACAGTCAAATCCGCCTATGCTGTCAAAAATCGATTTTCTGATCATAAGACACGCCGCGGTAACCGCGCTCAAATCCTGCGAATAGAACATTTTGCCCATATAACCGGGATCGTCGCGCTCCAACCGACAGTGCGAATGACCTGCCACACCGCCGAGACCGACTATGACACCTCCGTGCTGCACGGTATCGTCGGGATAGTAAAGTTTTACACCGACTATACCGACCTCGGGACGCTGAGCGTACATCAGCATTTCTTCGATCCATTCGTTTGTTATGATTTCGGTATCATTGTTAAGTAAGATCATATATTCGCCCGATGCGGACTTTGCGCCGAAATTATTAATATCCGAATAGTTGAAAACGCCTTCATATTTAACTATTTTAATATTTTTTTGCTTTTCTTTTTCCGAGTAATAATCAAAAATTTCCTTTTCTGTGCTATTGTTTTCGATTATTACAATTTCATAGTTATCGTAGGTCGAATTAAACACAATGGAATCTATACAGCGCTTTAAATCGGATTTATGATTCATATTCGGAATGATTATTGACACCTTAGGGTGAATTTTAAGTTCATACTTGATCCTGTACATTGTCGGGTGTACCTTACTGCTTTCCACAGTACATTCATATCCGCTATTCCGTATACTCTCGGCAACCGCCTTTTTACCCGCTTCAATTGCATAATTCTTAGCGCCCATAGACATCGCGACAGACTGCGGATGCGAACGCCAGAAATAAAGCAGTTTTCTGATATGGTAAACCTTGCTCGCATTTGCGGTCAGTCGTAGTATCAGGTCGTGATCTTGACTTCCGTCAAACTCGTCCCTGAACCCGCCTGTTTTTTCAAGCAGTTCTCTTGAAAAAACGGTAAAGTGGCATATATAATTTACACCCCTGAGATTATCGACCGCATAGTCGGGTTTAAAATGAAAGGAGACTATTTTTTTAATATTGGGACTTTCAAAGGTTGCCTCATCAGAATATATAAAGTCGGCGCCGTTTTCACAAATAGCCTTCATATTTTCATATAAAGCAGACGGATGTAAAATATCGTCGTGGTCAAAAAGTGCGATATAGTCGCCTGTCGACATATCAATACAGGCGTTGGTGTTTTCTGAAATTCCGAGATTTTTTTCAAGCTTTCGGTAGACTATACGCTTGTCCGCCGCGGAATACTCTTTTGCGCGTTCCCCGACCTCGGTATGTTCATTATCGCTTCCGTCGGCAAGGCACAGTTCCCAATTCTTATAGGTCTGCGCTTTGACCGATTCAATCATTTCATCAAGAAATTTTATAGGCGTGTTATAAAGCGGAACAAGTATGCTGAATTTTATGTCTTTCGGGAATACCGCCGCTTCTTCACGCCTGCGCTTTTCAGCCGATATTGCGGTATAGTCGATCTTTGCGGAAGTCAATTTTGCACATTCTCTGTATTTACGTATTGTTTTAAACAATACGGACGGACCCGATAAAATGAGAATTTTAAGTGCTCTAAGCGGGTAACGCGTTACTTTCCATTTCTTTAAGAACACCTTTATGGAATTTGTAATTTTTCTGAACGGTTTGGTTATGCGCCAATATTGAGAATGTATAATTTCATAATACAGCTTTGTAACCGCATTTAGATCCTCGACGGCTTTTTTATAATCGCTTTCTGCCTTGATTCTTTTAGATTTTTCGTCATTTATCTTGCGGTCAAGCTGTTCGTTGAGATATGAAAGCCGCTTAACTTCAAATGAATATTTTTCCTCATTGGCCTGCTTTTCGGAAACCGCGGTTTCTTTTTCTCTTTTCTCATTGCACAGCGCGATTTCATATCTTTCAACAGCATTGGATACGTCACAACGTTCAAAACAATAAGCGTCCGAAGATATATAATCAGGATAATTGTTTATCACATTATAAAATCCATTTTCGGCAAATCTTTTCGCCCAATAGGGAACCGACTGAACATTTATATGGGTAGGTTCATCAAAGCCCATTGAGGTGGATGAAAACAGCACCGTATCCGTATGAGCGCAAATATTTTTAATAGCGGCGCCGCATTGATCTTCGCTCAAATGTTCCATAACCTCTATATTGGTTATTAAATCAAATGTTCTCGGGAAGGCATTGGGAAATTCTTCTGTTATTGAACAGACCCTGCAAAACGGTCTTGCTTCGGGAACCGAGTTCAAAACCGCGTATTCGGAAACATCAATACCGTAGGCTGAAACGCCGAGCGCTCTCAATTCTTTAACCAGCAAGCCTAATGCGCAGCCTGTATCCAGCACTGTTTCGGGATTAAATTTTTCCACTATTTTCTTTGCCAAGTTTTTGAAAAAACTGTTTAATTGCTCATTTTCAGCATAATTTACGGGAGAGCCAATTCCGATATCATAATTTCTATAATACGATTCATTATAAATCTGTTCCGTCAATATAATCTTCCTTTATAAATAACTTTTTTATACTGCCTGTTTATTATATAACAAGTACGACACTTTGTCCAGCCGAAACTGCACAATGCCCGTATATCCAACATCCACGCACTCATTATATAACAAACCGCTCTTTTTGTCCACATTGATTATGAACAAAAAGAGCGGCGATACATAATTTATTCTACCGTAACGGATTTTGCAAGATTCCTCGGCTTATCTATATCGCAGCCTTTATACAAAGCGACATAGTAAGCGTATATCTGGAAAGGAATAACCTCAACGGACGCCGTGAGCAACGGATGCGTGCGGGGGATATAAATAACCTCTGGCGCCTCGTCGGCTACATCTGCGTGACCCTCAACAGCACAGGCAAGAACGTGCGCTCCTCTCGCCTTGACCTCTTTGATATTGCTGAGCAGTTTGTCATAGAGCTTCTCGCAGCAGGCGAGCGCTATTACTATCCTGCCTTCCTCTATCAGCGATATTGTGCCGTGCTTTAATTCGCCTGCGGCATACGCTTCGGAGTGGATATAGGAAATCTCTTTAAGTTTGAGCGACGCTTCAAGTGCCACCGCATAATCTATATTTCTGCCTATGAAGAACAGGGATTCGGGGTCCTTGCAGGTCTTTGCCATTTCCTTTATTCTGTCTTCCTGCAATATGACCTTTTCTATTTTTTCGGGCAGCAGGCGTATCTCGTCAAACACCTTTTCTATTTCGGCGCTGTCCATAGAGCCGAGTATCCTTGCCGCCCATACGGCAAAGAGATACAGAACGGACAGCTGAGTAGAATACCCCTTTGTGGTAGCAACCGCTATTTCGGGACCTGCCCAAGTATAGATAACATCATCAGACGCCTTTGCAATGGAACTGCCCACCACATTGACTATTGATATAACGTGTGAGCCGTGCGCCTTTGCTTCCCTGAGCGCGGCAAGCGTGTCTGCCGTTTCACCCGACTGACTGATTATTATTGTGAGCGTTTTATCGTCTATTATCGGATTTCTGTATCTGAACTCACTTGCAAGGTCGGCGTTGGTAGGTATTCTGAGCATTTCCTCAAAAACATATTTGCCGACCATTCCCGCGTGATATGCCGAACCGCACGCAACTATTTCAATGCGGTTTATTGTTTTGAGCTTTTCGGCAGTTAATTTAAGCCCGTCAAAAACAATGTCTCTGCCGTGAATACGGCTTTCAACGGTTTGAGATACCGCGTTCGGCTGTTCAACTATCTCTTTCATCATAAAATGATTGTAACCGCCCTTTTCGGCAGCCTCAACATTCCAATCTATATGAGAGATCTTGCAGTCAACGGGATTTTTGTCACTGTCAAAAATTTTGACGCCGTCTGGAGTTAAAAAGGCAATTTCCTTATCCTCTAAATACACTATATCCCTTGTGCTTGATACTATTGCCGTAACATCGGACGCTATATAATTCGCATCGTCGGAAATGCCGATTATAAGCGGACTAAATTTTCTGACGGCAACAAGCGTATCCGGGAGATCGGCACAGATTATGCCGAGAGCATAGGAGCCTTCAAGCCTTGCGACGGTTTTTGCTACGGTGTCAAGCAGATCGCCGTTGTAATACTTAGCCAAAAGCTGCGGCACAACCTCCGAGTCGGTCTCGCTTGCAAATTCGACTCCCTCGGATATAAGCTCCGCTCTTAAAGCGGCGTAGTTTTCGATTATTCCGTTGTGAACAACGGCAAAACGTCCGTCCGCGCTCAAATGAGGATGGGCATTTTCAAACGAAGGAACGCCGTGCGTCGCCCAACGCGTATGTCCTATACCTACATTACCGCAGATACCGTCGCCGTTGTTTGTCCTATCTCTTAAATCGCTAATTCGTTTTACTGTTTTAACGGTCTTTATTTCGCCGTCTTTAAGTACGGCTATTCCCGCAGAGTCATAACCCCTGTATTCAAGCCTTTCAAGTCCGTCAAGCAAAAAGCCCGACGCGTTATTCTTACCTGTAAAACCAACAATTCCGCACATAAAAAATACACCTTTCCGCAGTATGTGCGCAGGTGTAAAAAGAGTACACTTAACGCAACAGAACCCTAACCCGTCACGCCTACGAAACAAAACTTTCAGTTTCGATAGGTTAAAAGTTTCTGCCGCTTTAATTTTATTTGCCTTGCAAAAATAAACGCAAAGCCGCAATCTAAAAGGCGGCGAGCGAAACCGTGGCAGGTTCAAACCCTGTCGCACTAATAAAACGAATCAAAAAATCCGAATCCCGCACATACTGTTTAAAATAAAATGTTTTAATTTGGCATAGCGAATACCTTTGTTACGGAATTACTCCCGATTTTTAAGTATCCGTTTACGATATGTCTACCGTGGGGCATCCGCCGAATATTTCGATGCTCCCCAACCTCGTCAACCGCTATGCCACTATGTACGGTCCCGGCGCTTAAATTTAATATAAAGGGGTTTTCCTTTCATTTTATTTATGGCATATTATCCCCCGTAACGAATGAAATTACAGTCCGTTACTAATACATATTACTATACACACCGCAAAATGTCAAACATTTTTGTTATATCGGCAATAGTCTTCTTGACAATAAAACGGCGATATGATAACATAATTAATACAGAATTTTTATCTATGAGGGCATCAAAGATGTATAATAATAACAACAACTCTTCTCAGGAAAACGCATTTGATTTGAGGGAATACATATACGTTCTGCTTGACAAATGGTACATAGCGGCGATACTGTGTTTTGTATCGGTCTTTCTTTCATTTACGGTTACAAAATTTTTCATTTCTTCAAAATATACTTCAACGGCAAAAATATATATTATGAACAATGAAACCCAGACCTTTAACTCGCAGGATATTTCGGTTTCCTCATATCTTGCAAAGGACTATGAGGAATTTATAGTTGACCGCTCGGTTCTTGAAGTCGTTATCGACGAGCTTAATCTTAACTGCTCATATGAGAGTCTTAAATCGTCAATCGGTATAAAGAATCCTGAAAACACACGTATAATTGAGATAAGCGTGGTAACGGGCAACGCAGAGCAGTCAAAGCGGATTGCAGACTGCGTATGCAAGGTGTCAATAGACAAAATAACCGAGCTTATGGGCGTTGACCGCGCGAAGGTATTCCGTGACGGTAATCTGCCCAAAGGTCCGTCGTCTCCCGTAATGTCAAAAAATCTGCTTGTCGGATTTTTAATCGGTTTGGCGGCGTCGCTTGCCGTTGTGTTCGTTTACTATTTCGTTGACGATAAAATAAAGGGACCGAAAGATGTTGAAAAATACCTCGGAATATCGCTTTTAGGCGTAATTCCCTACAACAAACAGCGAAACCGCAGTAAAACTGCCGACCGTACCCGTCGGCACAATGCCGTAAGATAGGGGGATTTTAAATGCCTAACGATATTTTATCAAGTGAAATTCAAAGCAGCGCAGGAAAGGTTGCCTTTAATTCAAGCTCGGCAAAGGATTATGCGACCAGCGAGTCGTATAAGACCCTGCGTACGAATATTCTTTTCAGCGGTGTTGATATTAAATCAATAGTAATTACCAGCTGCCGCGAGAACGAGGGAAAAAGCACTATTTCCACCGAGCTTTCCCAAAGCCTTGCCGAAAGCGGCAAAAGGACTATTCTTATAGACGCGGACCTGAGAAAATCGGAAATGCTCCGCCAGAACGGACGGGGACGGGAAATAAACGGTCTTTCGGAGCTTCTGTCGGGTCAATGCACGCTCGAACAGGTTGTTTACAACACAAACGAGCCCAATTTTGACGTTATTTTTTGCGGACATTATCCGCCTAACCCCGTAGAGCTTTTAGGCTCGGGCAAATTTGAACAGCTTGTGTCGGATTTCAAGAAAATTTACGATTATATAATTATAGATTCCCCGCCGCTCGGTGCGGTTATAGATGCCGCCGTCATAGCGTCATACTGCGACGGAGCAATTCTTGTTATAACCGACGGTAAGATTAGCTATCACGAAGCCAACAATGTAAAAGAACAGATACTTAAAAGCGGCTGTAAGCTGTTAGGCGCTGTGCTGAACGACACGGAACCGCGCCGTTCAAGCTATTACAAAAGATATTACAAGGGCTCGGAATACAAGTACTCCGCCGAGTACAAATAAGATACAGAAAGCACAAACAACCCCGCTCAGCCGAGCGGGGTTGTTTTTACAAAAATCACTTTATTATTCTTTCGTCAATTTCCTTTTTGGCGCGTGCTATAAAGTCTTCAACGCTCATAGCACCGAGGTCGCCGTTTTCTCCTCTTTTTCTTACCGAGAGGGTCTTGCTTTCAACCTCGTTATCGCCGACTATCAGCATATACGGCACTTTTTGCAGTCTTGCCTCGCGAATCTTGTAACCGATCTTTTCATTTCGGTCGTCAAGCTCAACACGCATACCCACGTCTTCAAGCTGTTTCTTGATTTCATAAGCATAATCCGCGTGCCTGTCGGCAATGGGAAGTATCTTCACCTGAACGGGTGCCAGCCACATCGGGAACGCGCCTGCGTATTTTTCTATGAGCAAAGCAAGCGTTCTCTCATAACAGCCGATAGAGGTTCGGTGTATAATATACGGATTCTTTTTCTGACCGTCGCGGTCGACATATTCCATACCGAACTTTTCGGCAAGCATCTGGTCGATCTGAATTGTTATAAGCGTATCTTCCTTGCCGTAAACGTTCTTTATCTGAATGTCGAGCTTAGGACCGTAGAACGCCGCTTCGTCAATACCTATTGTATAGGGAATCTGCAAATGGTCGAGAATTTTTGACATAATACCCTGTGCCTCGTCCCATTGCTCGGGAGTGCCTATATACTTTTCGCGGTTGTTAGGATCCCATTGCGAGAAACGGTACGAAACGTCTTCATACAAGCCGAGCGTTTTAAGCATATATATAGCAAGTTCCAGACAGCTTTTGAACTCCTGTTCAAGCTGTTCGGGGGTACACATAAGGTGACCCTCCGATATAGTGAACTGGCGGACTCTTATAAGACCGTGCATTTCGCCGCTGTCCTCATTGCGGAAAAGCGTCGAAGTTTCGTCATATCTCAGCGGCAGATCGCGGTATGAGCGCGCGCGGTTAAGATATGCCTGATATTGGAACGGGCAGGTCATAGGACGCAGGGCAAAGCACTCCTTAGTTTCGTCCTCAGGATCGCCCAAAACAAACATTCCGTCAAGATAGTGGTCCCAGTGTCCCGAGAGCTTGTAAAGCTCACGTTTAGCCATATACGGAGTTTTGGTAAGCTGCCAACCTCTGCGTGCTTCCTCGTCCTCGACAAAGCGCTGCAATATCTGTATTATCTTTGCGCCCTTGGGCAGAAGTATCGGCAGACCCTGACCGATTATATCAACCGTTGTGAACAGTTCAAGCTCGCGGCCGAGTTTGTTGTGGTCGCGTTTTTTGGCTTCTTCAAGCATATTCAAATGCGCTTCAAGCTCGCTTGCCTTCGGGAAAGCGGTTCCGTATATACGGCAGAGCATTTTTTTGCTTGAATCGCCGCGCCAATACGCTCCCGTTGCCGAGGTGAGTTTGAAAGCCTTAACGGCGCCCGTGCTCATAAGGTGTGCGCCCGCGCACAGGTCGGTAAATTCGCCCTGTGAATAAAAGCTGATTTCCTCGCCCTCGGGAATGTCCTCGGCAAGCTCGACCTTGTAAGGCTCGTCTTTATCCTTGAAATATTTTACCGCGTCATCCCGTGACATAGCGTGTCTTTCAAGTTTAATGTCTTCCTTGACAATCTTTTTCATCTCCGCTTCGATTTTAAGAAGATCGTCGGGAGTAAACTTGGTGTCAACATCAAAATCGTAATAAAATCCGTCGTCAACCGCGGGTCCTATCGCAAGTTTTGCATCGGGATAAAGCCTCTTTACCGCCTGCGCCATTATGTGAGATGCGGTGTGACGGAAGGTGCGGCGGCCGTACTCATCGTCAAAGGTCAGTATTTCAAGCGTGCAATCCTTTGTAATGGGGGTTCTAAGGTCAACGTTTTCTCCGTCCACCCTTGCGGCGCAGGCGGCTCGGGCAAGACCCATACTGATAGATTTGGCGGCGTCATAAGCGGTAAGCCCGTTTTCAAGCTCTAACACACTGCCGTCCTTTAAAGTAACTTTAATCATTTTAACCGTTCCTTTCTTAATAAAAAACAGCCCCGTCCCTTAAAAAGGGACGAAGCTGAAAAATCTCCGTGTTTCCACCCAAATTCCGTTTTAAAAACGGCACTCATTACCCTTTAACGCAGGTCAAACGTCCGTGTTGCTACCCACGGCGCTCAGAGGCGGTGTTCGCCCTTTCCTACCCTGCGCGGCTTTCAGCCGACGGCGCGCGCTCTCTTTAAAGGATTCTGTAAAAGGTTACTGTCCTCATCAATGCTTTACATAGAAATAATAACTCTTAATTTACCTTATGTCAAGTATTTTTTACTGCAACAGCGATGTTACGGCATATACGACCTGACCGTTGAGTTCAAGCCGTGACCAGCCGCGCTTGCTTATTCCCGTTCGCTTGATCGTTTCACCGTTTTTGAGGGTATACACCACCTGCGACTCGGAAGTGCTCGGCGATGTGCGCAAATAAGTTTCCTCCTTCGCGGTAACGGTATCGTTTACAAGGTCAAATTCCATATCGTATTCCGTCACGGTACTGTCGGGCTTTACCGACACTACCTCTTGTGACAGGTAGCTTTCTATTGCGTAAACCGTTTTTCCGTTATATTCAAGGCGCGCCCAACCGCTGGTGCTTGTGCCCGTCTGCGTAACAAATTCGCCGCTTTTAAGGGTATATACCACCTGTGATGAATCGGTATTAGGCGCACTGCGGAGATTTGTTGTCTCCTTGGCCGTAACGCTTTTATTAACAAATGTAAACGTCATACCGTACTCGGTTACCGAGGAGGGCGCTGTCGGCTCGGAAGCGGTGTTCGCTTCGTTTGTGAGATAACTTGTTATGGCGTAAACCGTCTGCCCGTTATATACAAGCCTTGACCAGCCGTTACTGCCTATGCCGTTGCGCTCTACAAATTCGCCGTTTTTTATAGTTGCGGCAATTTCCGACTTGGTGCTTGCGGCAACCCTTAAATTTGTTTCTATCTTAGCGGTCACGCTGTCGTTCGCCGCGGTATAAATATTGTCATTTTGCTGCGGAGCCTCGACCTCGTCCGCTTTTGACGACGGATTTTTAGCCGCCGCCTTTTCGCGCGTGAAGTACGACACAATCATATCGACATTGCCGTCAACGCCCGATACCTTGCCCATATTGGTGTATTGCCACATATCGTATTTTCCGTTATAGTCAGGCTTTTTTGTCGCGGGATACGGCACGGACGGATACCTTGCCACCCATACCATACCGTTTTTCTCAATGCGCTCGGTATCCCAATATTTCGACGAGGTAAGCTCGCTGTGCGCGGCGTAAAACATAGCCTCGTAACCAAGCTCCTTAACGCGCTTCATAAACGCAACCGCATTGTCAGTCCTAACGGAATTGCTCAGTCCGAACATACGGCTGTCGCTGTTAAGGAAGCCCTCGCAGTCATAGACTATCGGGTAGGAAATCGGGTATCCCGCAACGGCACCCGCCGTCCATTCCGCCTCCTCGGCGGCTTCCGACTGTGTTTTGGCGGTAGAAAAGAAATAAACGCCTGTGAGTATCCCGTATTTTTCGGCTTGTTGCAGGTTGTAATCGGCATACGCGTCCTTATAGAGCGTGCCGTTTTCGCCCCTGAACCCTATCCTTATTATCGCAAAGTCAATACCGCTTGACTTTACCTTTTTCCAATCTATTTTGCCCTGCCATTTTGAAACGTCTATACCGTTGGCTTTTCCGTTTTCGTGGTAAAGGTCGTCGGCATTTACGTTTGCGCCCTGTTCGGACAGTTCGGTGTTTTCGGGGTCCTCGGCATCGTCAGCCGCGCTTGCGGCGCTCACCGAAATCTGCGTATTTTTACCGTTCTTTTTGCTTTTGAACATATCGGTTAAAACAAATACAGCCGATATTATCAATACAACCGCCAATACAGCCGCAGCTGCCGTTAATACGGCGCTTTTTTTATCCGAAAACAGATTTTTAAAACTCACGTCTACACCGTCCTTTCCCTAATATACAAAAAAAGGGGCACCGAAATGCCCCTTTTCTTTACGTTTAAGCCTTGCCGACAGAACCGAACAGATGCATCTTTTCAGATACTGTATCCTTAATTGCCTGTGTGCCGTCCGCAAGGAGCTTTCTCGGGTCAAAGCCCTTTCCTTGGAGGTCTTTGCCTGCCTCAATGTACTTACGTGTAGCCGCGGCAAAAGCAAGCTGGCACTCCGTATTAACGTTGATCTTTGAAACGCCGAGCGAGATAGCTTTCTTTATCATATCCTCGGGGATACCTGTGCCGCCGTGGAGAACGAGGGGCATTGTTCCTGTAAGCTCCTGAATTTCGGCAAGAGTATCAAAACGCAGACCCGCCCAGTTTTCGGGATATTTACCGTGAATGTTGCCTATACCTGCCGCGAGCATTGTAACGCCCAGATCGGCAATCATTTTACATTCCTTCGGGTCGGCAACCTCGCCGCCGCCGATAACGCCGTCTTCCTCGCCGCCGATAGCGCCGACCTCGGCTTCAAGCGAAAGACCGAGCTTGTTGCAGGTTTCAACAAGTTCCTTTGTCTTTGCGATGTTTTCCTCAATCGGATAATGCGAACCGTCGAACATAACAGACGAGAAGCCCGCTTCAATGCACTTCTTAGCGCCTTCGTAGCTGCCGTGGTCAAGATGGAGAGCAACGGGAACGGTAATTCCGAGTTCCTCGATCATTCCCTTAACCATACCGACTACGGTCTTGTAGCCGCACATATACTTACCTGCGCCCTCGGAAACACCGAGAATAACGGGAGACTTCAACTCCTCGGCAGTTTGAAGTATAGCCTTGGTCCATTCAAGATTGTTGATATTGAACTGACCTACCGCATATTTGCCTGCCTTAGCCTTTGTAAGCATTTCCTTTGCTGAAACCAACATTTTAATTCCTCCGTATTTGTTAAAATTTTATCTAATAATTATTTTATATCATATTTGCCGCAAAATCAAGACCCGAAGAATATTTTAATAAATCGTTTACAAAAATTATTTTTGTTTTAGCGACGGGTCGGGTAAAATTCTCTCGGGCGGCACTTCAAGAAGCTCAGGGTTTTTGAAATACTGGCTCATTTTTCTGAACGCCATAGCAAAATAACTGCCCGAGCATATACGTTCGTCCATAACGATACCGAGCGGCATACAACGCTCAAATACAATCTCATCGCCCTTGCGCTTGGGAACCTCGCGCATATTGCCCATTGTTATGAATATACTTGTAGTTCCGAATTCATAACAATGATGATATATGTGATTTGTTCTTATTGAAGCAAGGTTTGAGATAACAAGGCTGTTGTGGAACGGTGACATATCTATAACCTTTTTCGGAAGCCAGCCGTGCTTATCCATAAACTTGAACAGCCCCACGCCCGCAGGCAAAACACCAGGCAGACTTAAAAGAATTTTTATCAGCTTTTCGGTTCCGTTATCCTCGGGAACGCTGCGGTTGCTCTCAACATAATCGTTGATTTTTTGGTTTACGTCAAAAATGGTATCAGTCATTTCAAAATACATTTTCGACATAGTGCCGTTATCCATAACGCCCGACTTCAAAACCACCATTGCAACGCAAAATTCATTACGCGCATACGGCTTGCGGTTGACTATAAAGCGGTTAAGCATCGGAAATTCCGTAACAGTACGCAGATAAGCCGCGATTATTACTGCCATATGGCTGATACTTCTGCCCTGCTTGCGTTTTTCATTCAAATAACTCTGGATTGAGTCTATCGGTATATCAAGTGTTATCATATTCATAGCGTCAACACGCTTATCCATTACGTACGCCGCAACAGTATACATAGGATCAGTGTTTCTCAGCCTTTTACCGTCTGCTCTCATAAATTACCCCCTAAAAAACTCATTTATATAATAATATCATATAATTGAGCATATTACAATTATTTTTTAACAAATTGTTAACAAAAATTTTAATTGTAAACCTATTGCATAATTTTGGTTGACAATTTGCACGTAAAGGGGTATAATTTCGGTGTTCGGAGGAATGAAAATGAAGGTTTCAAAAAATAATACATTAAAGGTCGTTCTGGCGGCGCTTTTTACGGCGTTTATCGCGGTCACTTCGCCGCTTTCAATATCCACGCCGTTCGGAGTACCGCTGACTTTGCAGACATTTTCGGTTGCGCTTTGCGGATATACACTCGGTTGCTGTTGGTCGGCGGCGAGCGTTGTTACATATATATTAATAGGCGCTGTTGGACTTCCCGTTTTTTCCGGATTTCAGGGCGGCGTCAACGTCCTTTTCGGGCTCACAGGCGGATTTATTATAGGCTTTATCGGATTAAGCGCGCTTTGCGGACTCGGTATGCGCTTTAAAAACGTTATAGTCCGCATACTTATGGGTTTTTTAGGCGTTGCGGTGTGCCACGCCGTAGGAGTAGTTCAGTTTGCGTTTGTTTACAAAACGGGTATCCTTGCCGCGTTTATCACCGCTTCATTGCCATATTTGTTGAAGGACGCCGTTTCAATAGTTCTTGCCTACTTCCTGTCGGTATACATAAGCAAATTAATACGCCGCTGATATTCTTATATTGGTACTTGACATTTTGCGCTTTTTAATGTAGAATTATCGTTAGTTCGTTGCCGAGATTATCTCGGCACAATATTCGGGGGATTAGCTCAGATGGGAGAGCGCTTGCATGGCATGCAAGAGGTCACCGGTTCGATCCCGGTATTCTCCACCAAAAATAGGCAAGTATCGTCAGATGCTTGCCTATTTTTACTTCTTCACTTTTCACTATTCACTCTTCACTATAATCACGCACCCGAAAGCGGTTGGCTCTCGGGTGCGTATTATTTTGCGCTTTTACTGCTTTTCACATTTAATTATTTTAGAGGTTCCGTTCCAAACAACGTTTACGGCAACGTCAATATCGCCCTTTACGGTAACCTTAGGTTCTTCGTCGGGCGAAAGGCGCTGTTCGCAAATAAGGGTGACAAAGCCTTTATCTCCGAACGGGTAATTCTCTATGCCGTGCTTTTCGGTAAGATTTATATGCCAATCTATGCGGTTGTTTTCAACATTTGGGATTATTCCGAAAACGCCCTCAAACATTATTGAAATAGGCGTAAGTCCCGTCCAACCGACGAAATCGACACGCGACCTGTCCTTATATTCGGGATATGAGGTTCCCCCTCTTTTTATATATTCGGGCGCATAGTTTTCATAGAGCGTTTCGTCAGTTTCAAACACCTTTGCGACATTAAGGACATTATTTAAGGCAATATCAAACGCGGTATCAAATCTGCCGTTCTTTTGCAGTCCCTTTATTACCATATAGTTTGTGCTTGACCAAACGCCGCCTCTCCAATAATCACCGTGAGGGTCGTACCACGGGTGATCGTATGACAAAGACGGCACCCTGTGCGGACGTTTAAACTCATTCTCGTTTTCAAGATGCTGTATAAATCCCTGCAAGCGTTCCTCGGGAACAACGTCTGCGAGCAACGCCCAATATGAACCGATGGTTTTTACACCGTTTAATCTGCCGTCCCTGAAACGGTCGTAATAATAAGAGGTTTTATCGTCCCACATTTTATTATTTACATAATCGGACAGCAGCTCGACTTCGGACTCTATTTCTGCAACATCGGATTCGCGGCCTATAACACGCGCCATTTTTATCAGCACCTTACCGCTGATTATCTGTTGCAAGCAAGCGTCAATCCAAGTGGCAAAGCCGTGATGAAAATCCTGTTCCTCCATAGGATTTTCGCCTTTTTGCTCTATTCGCGGTTGATTATCCATACCGCAAGCCCAACCGCAGCTCCAATAACTGCCGTCCTGCCAAGTACGGTAGAGCCGCAGCCATTCGTGATACGCCATAAGGCACGGGAAAATTCTTTCAAGCCTTTGCTTGTCGCCGAAATTCAGATAGTACTCCCATTCGCACCACGGCATAATATTCGGACCCGTGCTTGTAGGGTCGTATTCCTCAAAGGTTTCCTCGCCGCTCAATTCAATCAGCTGGCGGCTTATAAATCCGTCGCCGTGCTGTTTTGCATAAAAATTATCAAGCGTATTTTGGAAATTGAATATGTGTTTTGCGTATTTGCCGAACATAAGCATAAAGCTGGCGTCCCACATAAAAAGACAGCCGCCGAAATTGCAATCCACATAATTCTTGATAAACCCCGTGCCCTCGTCAGGCTTCCAGATATGCGCAAAGCATATTTCCCACGCGCGGTAGTATGCGTCTATCGCGTTCTTTTGACCTTCCCAAATCGGTTTCGGAAGTCTGTCCTTGATTTCCGAGAAAACAGGAATATCGGCGTTTTCGGGGGGTTGACCCTTGAACGTATTCTCCGCCGCAAACTTGTTTTTTAGCTCAGGGTGGTATTTTGCGCCGAGCGGTCTGTCGATTGAAATAGGTTTCATAACTTTCCTCCTATATTTATTATTTCGGGTCTACCTCGTCTATCGTAAGGTGAGTGCGTATATCGGTTGCAGGCTTTCCGCCGCTCAGGAAAATCACTCTGAATTTCAGGTTTTCGTCAAATTTGTCGTTATCCGCCTCGACAACTATACGATTTACGCCCTTTTTGAACAGGCATTTTCCGCCTTTCTGCTTTTCCCCGTTCACATAAAGAACGGCAGGCGCGGTGCTGTCAAGCTGTACCGTAATTTCGCCGTCTTCGCCCGACTTATCGGCAAAGCAGGTGAGGAAATATTTTCTGCCCTTGCTGTTTGGAACGGTTATGTATCCGTCCGCCGCGCTTTTTTCAACCTTTAACATCCAGCCGTAAAGGCCCTCGCCGAGATTGTTGAGTGAAAACTCCTTATCGGTGTAATATGCCCGAACCTCGTCCTCGTTCTGCCATTTTTCAAGCGGAAGCGTCATAAAATAGTCCGCCGCGAAGTCAAAATTGCTCTTTTGGTATGAGAACAGTTTATTATCGACCGAAACGCCGCAACCGTCAAGCAGATTGCGGAGAGTTCGCATATCCTTTTCGTTCTCGGTATCGGTGCAAAGCTGATTTAGGATTATCCTACCCTTGCCGAGTTTTATTTCCGACATATATGTCTTTTTCGGCTCTGCGTTTTCCTTTGCCGCCATAACTATGGCTATTCGGCAAAACTCGGCTGAATTGCTCCTGCCGAAATAATCCTCCCACGGTGTGCCTGGTACGTCGGTAATAAGAGTTTTGCCGTTGCCTGTGATTATGCAGTTTTCTGCGGCGGCGGTATTCTGTACCTGACGCGGCGACATAGGAACCTTGTCGTAATGGAAAAGGTCCACGGGCGATATTCCAAAGGTAACGTCGCTTGGCTGTGCCTTTATAAGATGGCAGGTCGGAGCGTGTATTACTGTAATTTCCGTTTCCGTAAGGTCGGACAATACCCTTGCTCCCTCGCTGTCAAACGGCAAGGTGATAAGCGTTCCGCCGTTTAAAACAAAATCCTTTACCGCCTCCGTGCCGCAAAGATTGGCGTCGGCAAGCATTACGCCGCCGTTGGATATTTTCGCGCCGACAGCAGAGCAAAGTTCTTCGGCTCTTTGACCGAGCGCCCTTATTCCGCCCTTGTTTATCGGTTCAAGATTACCGAGATATTCTATCATATTGCGAAGCAGCACGCAAGCCTGCGGCACTCTTTCAAAGTGCGAGAATATTTCAAGCTGGCACATCATTATTTCGGAGCTTCCGCTTGTCACCGACATAAGCGGAGACCACAGATCGCCGCCGTCGGCATAATCGCCCTTGTCGCTTTCAAGTATGAATTTGTATGCCCCGTCGGTCGGCTTTTTAAAGTTTTGCAGAATTACGGATTCGGGTTCCCCCTCGGTAGTATAGGAATCCCAGAACATAAAGTCCTTATCATCAAGTCCGTTTAGCACGGGGTGCTGTTTCATTCCGCTGTGGGCGCTTATAAAGCCCTGTTTTTGAAGAGCGGTGTTTCCGAGCGAAAAGTCGGACTGCTCGGTTATAAGCACATTTCCGCCGTTTTCGGCAAATCTTCCGAGCCTGCCCTGCAAGTCTTTGTCGGGCTTTAAGTAAGGTCCTACTATCAAAAGTCCGTATTCGCTGTCTGACGGAATTTCGCTCACCCTGTCGCAGACCGTCGTTTTAGATACGGCTTCGTATCCTGCGTTGCCGCCGTAATAAGCCGTTTTCCGTGCGGTTTTGACCTTTTCGGACTTAATCGCGCTCGGATACAGCGAATAGTCAAACCTGCGTGAGAGCATTTCTTTTCCGTCGTGCAAAAGCCTTACATTAAGGCTGAGTTTCGATTTTTCGCTTACCTTTATTTCGGGGGATACCGTATTCCAAACGTAATGCTCGGCGGGAGCCTGAACAAAATTTTCTTCCTTTTCGGCAATAACTTTACCGTCCAGCTCCCACTTGTACTCTAATGTAACGCTATGGGATTTTAACGTATCGTTATAAACGTCAAACGAGCGCGCAACGCTTTTATCGTCATAAAACGAAGTATCATACTCGCGGTTTACCACCGTAACCGCCTTAAAACACTCGCCCATTATCGGCATAAGCGGATTAGGAATATTTTTAGGATACCCTTTAAGCAGTCCGTTGTTTATTGAAAGCGAATACTTCGGTATCTTTTTAAAAGGCGCGCCGTCCCCGAGATACACGTCCTTTTCAGGCATAACGTAGGTATAATAATAAGCAAAGTTAAAGGTTGAAATGCCCGAAACTTCCTCACGGCGTGCCGACTCCACAAACAGCCTTTCCTTTTCGGCAAAGGCGGTCGCCGCTTCCTCAAAGCTGTTATACGCTTGAAGTCCCGTGTATGCGCTGCCGTTCTGCGGACAGAGATACCACATTCCGCCGTGTTCGCCTATCGTGAGCGGTTTTTCGCGCTTCCATTGGGCGATTGTGCCGTCAATGTTATAGTGCAGACTCTCATACTGCGTATTTTCGTAGGATATAAGCCTGTTGTCGCCGTCAAGCGATACCTTTCTTGTCGGGTCAAGACGGTTCATTTTTTCTATCATTTCTGGAATGTGCTTTTTGAAAACGTCCCTGCCGTCTACCCAGCGCATTTCGTTCTGCAAGCTCCAAAATACGACCGACGGATGGTTTTTATCCCTTTTTATCAGTCTTTCAACGTGCTTTTTACAGCGCTCGATATATAGCGGATTTGCCGCGTCCATACTTTTTCCCGAGCCGTAAATAGCCGTTTCGTCCACTATAAGTATTCCCTTTTCGTCGGCGGCGTCAAGATAACATTCGGGGTGCGGCTCCGCGTGCAGGCGGACGCTGTTTGCGCCGTTTTCAATACATATATCGTACCAATTTTCAGCGTATTCCTTGGTGCATTGTATGCCGCCCTGAAAATGCCACGAATCGCCCCTTATATTTATCGGAGTGCCGTTGAGTATAAACCTCGGACCCTCGCTCCAAAACTCGCGAAATCCGAAACGGTCGGAAAGGCGGTCAACTACTTCGCCGTTCTTTTCAAGAGTAAGCGTTATCCCATAAAGGTGCGGATTTTCGGTATCCCACAGTATCGGGTCTTTCCAATCCTTTACCGTACCGCCGTTTTCGCACTTGAACTTCATAACCGTTTTTCCGCCGTCGGTCACTTCGGTGAAGATTTCGCCGTCAAATTCTCCCGAAAGCTCGGGTATTACTTCAAGTGTGCCTTTTCTTACAGAGGTTCTAACCGTAAGGTCGGTTATATATGTTGGCGGCACGGTTTCAAGCGTTATATCCTGCCAAATACCCCTTGCTGATATACCGTACCATGAACCGCAAAGCCCCGTGCTTTTTACTCCGCCCAAGGGTATAGTGCAGGACTCAAAAGTGGTGCAAACCACCTGCAATTCATTTTCGCCGTCGGTCACAAAATCGGTAATATCTACGGTAAGAGGCAAAAACTCCTCGTCCCAATCGGCAACGTGATTGCCGTTAATATATATCGCCGCCATTTGCGCTATCCCGTTTATTTTGAGCAGTATCCGCTCGCCGTTTTCAGCCGAAGCACTGAAAAAGCGGCGGCAAACGCCTGTGAGCGCCTTATTCCATTCATCGGGATATTCGTTAATATCAAACGGGTGAAAATCCCTGTATGATATATCCGCGCGCCAGCTTGACGGCACACGTATTTTTGTATCCTCGTATACAAGGTTTTCGGGGAGCGACAAATCGCACTTTACATCATACAGCGGGCAAAAATCCCATAAGCCGTTAAGATTTAAAACTTTTCTTTCCATATAACGCTCCCTTATTTAAGCTCAAATTCGTATTTTTTACCTCTGAACACGCGGCTTGCCTTGGCTTGCTTCCACTCGGTAGGCAGGCAGGGGTTGACTTTAAGTCCGTCCCACTCAGGCTTTATGCCGAGCATATACTGCGTTACGGCAACATACATCCACGCCGCCGTACCCGAAAGCCAGCTTACGTTGGCAAGACCGAATTTATCCGATTCGGGTCCGAAAATGTTTGACGCGTAAACATAAGGCTCCGCCTTATACCTCCACTCGCCCGCCTTTTCCTGAGCAAGCATAGGAAGCAGTTGGGTGTAATACTGATAAGCCCTGTCGCCCCTGCCGAGCAGACATTCGGCGATTATAGCCCAGGTGTTTGCGTGACAGAAAACGGCGCCGTTTTCGCCTGTGCCCTTATTGTAGTTGGTAAGCGGATTTTCCTTAGAGGGATAGTCCTTCATAGACGGGTCGATAGCCTTTATTCCGAGCGGAGTGTTAAGGCGCTCATAAACGCTGTCCATAGCCTTTACTGCCTTATCCCTGTCAGCCATACCCGAAATTACCGACCAGGTTTGGGTATTTATCCAAATCTTTGCCTGTTCCTCGCTGTCGGTGCCTAAGAAACGTCCGTCGTCCATTATCGCGCGGCGGTACCACTTTCCGTCCCAGCCGACTGTGTTGACAAGCTCTTTTTGCTTTTCGTATTCCGCCTTGAATTTATCCGACGGCTCGCCTTTAAGCTCTGCGAGCTTTGCCATATCGCGAAGCGCGGTTCCGAACTGCATAGCCGTCCATATACTCTCGCCCTTGCCCTCTTTGCAGACTCTGAAAAGCTGGTCGTTCCAGTCCGAATGGAGCATAAGCGGAAATCCGTGCGCACCGAGGTTTTTAAGGGTGAAATCCACCGCCTTATTAAGGTGTTCCCAAACGGTGCCGCTGCCGCCGTCATAATACTCTACGGTTTCGTTAAGGAAGTCAAGACTGCCTTCCTCCATAGCAAGCTCATAGCAGGAGAGTATTGTCCACAAATGGTCGTCCGAATGAACGGTGGTTACGGGGTCCCACCCTTCCGTCGGGAAGAAATAGTGGTTTACGTGGCCGTCGTTATACTGCTGTGACAAAAGCAGTTTGATTTTATCCCTTGCCCTTTTTGTGTCAAAGGGTATCATCGCAAGCACGTCCTGCGCGGTGTCGCGGTAGCCGACCCCTCTGAAAGTACCTGTTGCATAGTAAGAGATATTTCTTGAAAATAAGAAGTTGCGCTCCGCCTGATACGGATTCCAGATATTTACCATTCTTTCGGTGTTTTTATCGGGGAGAGTGCAGTTAAATTTTGAAAGGAAGCCGTCCCAATTTTTGCAAAGAGCGTTAAAGGAGCGCTCGGCAAAGTCAGCCTTACGGCAGTTTTCAACCGATTTCAGTATATCTTCATCGGTCATAGCGGTTCCGAGGAATATGTGTATCTTCTTTTCCTCGCCCGCCTTTAAATCGACTTCAAGTTGAAGCGCAAAGCAGGGGTCGCCGCCCATCATAGTAGAGCCTGAGCATTTGCCGTTTTCTATTCTTATCGGATTTTCTTCACTGCGGTATGCGCCGATAAACTCGTCGCGGTCGCCGTCAAAGCCTGCCGCAGGCACGTCCGCCGCAAAGTATACAAGCGGAGTTTCGTCGGGCTTAGGCTGATTTTCAACGCCGTATTTATAGACCATAATATCGTCAAGCGTGTATACCGTAAGCTGATGCTTATTGTAGCACTGCCACTGCAACTCGCGCATAAATTCCATCATACCAAGCTCAACATACGGGAAGACCTGAACGTGCCTGTCGGTATCCGATTTCAGCGTAAGCTCCCATATAAGGCAGTTTTCATAAGGACCGACAAAGTATTTTGCGTTTGCGTTAAGTCCGTTCTTGCACGACTCAAAATATGTATAACCCATACCGTGGGTGCATTTCCATTCTTCGGGTTTATCACTGACAGGCTCCGACGTGGGGCAGAACACGGTGTTGCCGTCCTTTATGTAGGTATAAAAACCGCTTCTGTCGGTCGGCAGATGGAAAAAGCGGTAGTGATTTATACGCCATATCTGCGGCGATTTATAGAAAGCGACGCCGCCGCCCGCCTGAGAAATCATCGTGTGAAATGTTCCGTTGCTTAAATAGTTCATCCACGGGGTCGGGGTATCGTATTTGTTGATTTGTATTTCCTTTTTTTCGTCAATAAAAGAATATCTTTTCATAATCTGACCTGCCTTTAAGTTTATTGATATGGAATTATCCCATTTTCACTATCATTTTACACGATTATGCATTGAAATTCTTTTGCTATTATGATATAGTATTTACAGTATATTGATATTGGCGGTGTTGATATGAAAAGAAATATTCTTCGCTCGGCAGACCAGATAGACGCCGTCTGCGAGTACCGATACAACCAATTTGTTCAGTGCGAGATGGGCGTCAGTCTTCATTCCCACGATTACTACGAGCTGATATTTCTTGAAAGCAACGCGCAAAAGCACTATGTGAACGGAAGCGTGTTCGACCTGCCGAAAAATACGCTTATATTTATACGTCCCGACGACTGCCACGACCTGTACGACGAGCAGAACACCGAATCGGTGATACAGCACCTTGCCTTTACGCAAAATATGGCGGAAAGCGTGTTTGCCTATTTAGGTTCGTTTTTCCCGTCTTCGAGTATGCTCGCAGCAAAATTTCCGCCTTATGTGATACTTGATTCCTCGGGTGTAAAGCTTCTTAAAAATCTTCTTTACAGCCTTAACATCATCGGTTTTGACGACAGACAGGCGAAAAATATCGCCATGCGCTCGGTGTTAGTGCAGATATTTGCCAGCTTTTTCTACACGCACAAGGAGAAACCGCGCCGAGACACACCGCTTTGGCTCTCAAACGTCTGCTCGGCTATGAGTAATATAAAAAATTTTTCGGAGGGTCTGCCGAAAATGGCAGAGCTTTCGGGCAGGACGAAGGAGCATTTGTGCCGGAGTATGAAGAAATACTACGGCGTTACTGCTTCGGAATTTATAAACGATATACGGCTGACGTATATCGCCAACCGCCTTGTAAACAGCGACGTTCCTATAATTGACCTGTGCTATGAGAGCGGTTTTTCAAATCTGGGCTGGATGTATACGCTTTTCAAGCAAAAATACGGCATATCCCCCGCCGTTTTCAGGCAAAATAAAAAATAAGAAAGGCAGATTATGATTATGAAAGAAAACAGAAAACTATTACGCGAGGTTTTGAACGGTATTCGGCACGATATGACGGACGAAGAAGTATTAAACCTTTTGGCGGACAGTAAAATTTCCGTAAACCCTACCGACAAAAAGGAAATCAACACCGTCGGTCAGCGCGCCGCAGACGCAATAGCAAAATTTGCGGGAAGCTGGGCTTTTATTTTTTCATTTACAGGCGTACTTGTGTTATGGATGATAATTAATACCGTGCTTGCGGTAAAGGCATTTGACCCATACCCGTTTATACTTCTCAATTTGGTTTTGTCCTGCGTGGCGGCAATTCAGGCTCCTCTTATTATGATGAGTCAGAACCGTCAGGAAGAAAAGGACCGCCGCCGCGCGGAAAACGACTATAAGGTAAACCTTAAAACAGAAATTATGATTGAGGATCTTTACGACAAGGTCAACGCCATATTGGCAAAACAGGAAGAATACGAAAAGTCGTATAGGAAAAAGAACGGTAATATGTAAATCAAAACAGCCTTGGGTGACCCCAAGGCTGTTTTATTGAAATTCAAATCGTTTTTACAGAGTTTTATCCGAAGTTATTATCTCTTTACCGCCCATATAAGGCTGTAACGCTTTCGGTATTTTAATGCTGTAATGCGTGCCGTCAAACAAAAGATTGTTTTCTAGCAGGGCGATAAGCATTCTCGGCGGAGCGACAACGGTATTGTTAAGGGTGTGCGCAAGATACTTGCGTCCGTCTGCGCCTCTTACCCTTATTCCAAGACGTCTTGCCTGAGCGTCGCCGAGGTTGGAGCAGGAACATACCTCAAAATACTTCTGCTGTTTCGGTGACCACGCCTCAACATCGTAGGATTTAACCTTTAAGTCGGCAAGGTCGCCCGTGCAACATTCAAGCGTGCGGACGGGAATATCCAGACTGCGGAAAAGCTCAACAGAGTATCCCCACATTTTGTTGAACCAATCCATACTTTCCTCAGGCTTGCAGACAACTATCATTTCCTGCTTTTCAAACTGATGTATGCGGTAAATTCCTCTTTCCTCTATGCCGTGGGCGCCTTTTTCCTTGCGGAAGCAGGGCGAATAGCTCGTAAGGGTGAGCGGAAGACTTTCTTCGGGGGTAATGCTGTTTATAAACTTGCCTATCATAGAGTGTTCGGACGTTCCGATAAGATAGAGGTCCTCGCCTTCTATTTTATACATCATAGCGTCCATTTCCTCAAAGCTCATAACGCCTGTTACAACGTTGCTCCTTATCATATAAGGAGGAATACAGTAGGTAAAGCCTTTGTCTATCATAAAATCTCTCGCATAAGCAAGAACGGCGGAATGCATACGCGCAATATCGCCCATAAGATAATAAAAGCCTTCGCCCGCAACGCTTCCCGCGGCTTCCTTGTCAATTCCGTTGAAAAGCTGCATAATATCGGTGTGATATGGTATTTCAAAATCGGGCTTGGTCTTATCGCCAAAGCACTCAACCTCAACATTTTCGCTGTCATCCTTGCCGACGGGGACGCTGCCGTCCACGATATTCGGTATCTTCATCTGTATTTCAAGAACCTTTTTGGAAAGCTCGTCCTCTTTCACTTCAAGCTCTTTAAGCTCGTTCGCCTGATCATTCACGAGCTTTTTAAGCTCCTCGGCTTCCTCACGCTTGCCCTGACCCATAAGCACGCCTATCTGCTTGCTCACCTTGTTGCGGTTGGCGCGCAGCTCGTTCGCGCGGTTGTTGGCAAGGCACTTTTCGTTGTAAAGCGAAATAACCTCGTCAACCATCGGGAGTTTTTTATCCTCAAATTTCTTTTTTATGTTGTCCTTCACAAGCTCGGGATTATCACAAATAAAGCGAATATCAAGCATTGTCATTCCTCCGTTTTTTCACATTAATATTCAGTATACCACACCTTAATATCTCTGTCAAACGTATTATATACGCATTTTTGCGCAATAGTTCCCTGTCTTTCAGAATAGAAAACTTTTAAACGGTTCAATCAAATAAACGTTTCGCGATTTTGCAATTTGATTTAATCCATATTTTTACAGTTTACTATTGTAATTTGCGCTGTTTTGTGATACAATGTAATTCCAAAATTTGTATGGATTTTTCTGAGATTTAGGCTCATTTTTCGCCATACACCCGAACGGGTGTGTGGCGATTTTTTTATAGAGAGCTTTACTACCGCCGACAATTATCGCTGTTACATATGAAAAAATCACAATAAACTAAAAAAGGAAGCGCATAAAACCAATGAACCGAAAAATTAAAATATCAAGTGAAATCACCTATTTGGCTGCAATCATTCTGCTGTCTTTGGCGGTCGCAATTCTTTCCGCCGCCAATTTCGGAATTTCAATGATTGTTGCGCCTGCGTACCTGTTAAGCCTTAAAACAGGTTTTTTGAGCTTCGGTCAAGCCGAATATATCATTCAGGCGTGTGTGTTCATTCTTCTCTGCATTGTTCTAAGAAAGTTTAAGTTCGCTTATCTGTTTTCATTCGGAACCTGCCTTATATACGGGTTTGTTCTTGACCTATGGAGAAAAATCCCGTTTTTAAATCCTGCGTCAACACCGCCCGACAGTATTGATTTACCTCTGCGTATTGCTATGTTCATTGTCGGAATGATACTCACATCATTTGCTGTTGCGCTGTTTTTCAAAACCTACCTTTTTCCGCAGGTGTACGACTTTTCTGTGAAAGCCGTTTCCGCCAAATACGGAATAAAGCTCGCCCTCCTAAAAACAACCGTAGACCTTTCCTGTCTTACGGCAAGCGTGATTATGACGTTTGCGTTCTTCGGCGAAATCAGAGGCATTGGTTGGGGTACGCTTGTTATGGCACTTTTAAACGGCACTGTAATAGGCTTTTTCTCAAAACTGCTTGATAAGTCTTTTAGCTTTCAGCCAAACTTTCCGCGATTTGCCGCGATTTTTGAATTGCAAACGGCAGACCAAAAACAGAAACGAAAAAACATTTGAAAAAATTAACTGAAAAAAATTAAAAATAAAAAACGCCTTTTCTCACATAATAAATGCGGGGAAAGGTGATAACAAATGAAAGAAAAAGAAGAAAATATTGAAAAGACCCCGTCCTCGACTCCGATAATGGGTCAACCTGAAACGGCGATTGAAATGGTGAACAAATACGGCACCTATGAAATCCAGCCGACAGCGGATACAAGCAACCTATATCCAACGATCGCGCAGGGCTTTAACAAAAAAATCATAAATCACAAGAAAAATGACTTAACAGGACGGTAGACTGAAAAAGGACTTGCAAACGCAAGTCCTTTTCTCAATGAAATAAGTACGAAATTTGTTAATTTATCAATCTTCGTTTGCAATTATTGCCGCAGATTCCGCCTGCATATCCGCGTCAAACGACAGAACGGGTTCTTCATCCGTTTTCTTTATTTTGCGGTTGACATAGTTGCGGGTTATTTTAATAACTATCGGGCAAAGGGTTATAACGCCGACAAGGTTGGGCATCATCATAAGTCCGTTGAATGTATCCGATATATCCCAAGCAAGCGACGAGGTCATAACGGCGCCCGAGATTATCATAAGCACGAATATTACCTGATAGACCTTTACCGCTTTTTCGCCGAAAAGATATTCGACGGCGCGCGAGCCGTACTGCGACCAGCCGAGAACGGTGGTAAACGCAAACAGGAATATTGCGAGAGCCACAAAAACCTCGCCGCCTTTGCCGAACACGTTGCGGAAAGCGGTTGCGACCAAGGTTGCGTCGTTAACGCCCTCTTTGGCAAGACCCGTGTTGAGGTCAATGTATCCCGACGAAAGAACAACGATAGCCGTCATTGTGCAGACAACGAACGTGTCAAAAAACACCTCGAATATACCCCACATTCCCTGCATAACAGGCTCGCGCGTGTTTGACGAGGAGTGAACCATTACCGAGGAACCGAGACCCGCTTCGTTTGAAAAGACGCCTCTTTTAAAGCCCTGCGTGATAACGGTTTTAATAACTATACCCGTTGCGGCGCCGCCGACAGCCTTTACGCCGAAAGCAAATTTGAATATAGATTCAAACATAAGACCCACTCTGTCAATATGAACACAGAAAATAACAAGAGCGCCGACTATGTAAAGCACCGACATAAAAGGAACGACGCGCTCCGCAACTGCGGCTATTCTTTGAAGACCGCCGATTATAATAAGCGCGGCAATTATCATCAGGAATACGCCGATTGCGATAGATACGACCGAAATGCCGCCGACGCTCGGAGCTTTTACCGACGAGAAAAACGCGTTTTGTATATTAATCGTTATCTTATTGACCTGCCCCATATTTCCGATTCCGAAGGATGCGAGAATTGCGAATATCGAGAACAGCACGGCCAAAAATTTGCCGAGACCCTTGCAATGCTTCTTTGCGCCGAGTCCGTCGTGCAGATAGTACATAGGTCCACCGCACCATTCGCCCTTGCTGTTTTTGCGGCGGTAGAAAATACCCAAAATATTTTCGGAGTAGTTGGTCATCATACCGAAGAATGCGGCAAGCCACATCCAGAAAACCGCGCCCGGTCCGCCGACAACGATAGCCGCCGCAACACCTGCGATGTTGCCCGTGCCTATTGTGGCGGCAAGAGCGGTACAAAGAGCCTGAAATTGGGAAATGCTCTTTTTGTCAATCTTTTTCTTAGACGCGCTCCCCCTCTTGAAAACGCTTCCGATGGTGCATTTCCACCAATGCTTTATATGCGTGACCTGAAAGAATTTTGTGCAGACGGTGGTGAGAATACCCGTACCGATAAGCAGAACAAGTCCTATTTTGACCCAAACAAATCCGTTTATAACGTCATTAATCTCGGTCAGTTTTTCAAAAAATTTTTCCATTTTTTCATCCCCTTAAAAATAAAAAAGAACCCTGTTTACGCAACACGGTCCGACAAAAAAACAAAATATAAAACACACTTTGTCCTTTTGCCTGAGAGATTGGCGCACGGCGCTTTGCCCCTTCGGCACCTGATTAAACAGGGTTCTCCAAAGTTCCGTCAGCTCACAGTCCCGCCGTTACGGCACCTGAAAGTTTTACTTCTTCGGCGAATCGAAAAACGATTCTTTTCCTGCAAGCATCACACGGTTTAATAAAAAAATTCGACTTATTATATCACATTATACTGTAAAAATCAAGAAAAAATTACTGTTTTTGACATTTTTTAAAGGAAATAATGCGTTATAAGCTCCGCAACAAACGCGGTAGCGCAGCAAACAATAGAAACAGGGAAAAGACCCGCGCCTGCAAAAGCGGCAAAAATACCCGCCGCAAGCGCCGCCGTGCCTGCCGCATAATTGCCCGTAGCCTCGATTATCGCAGGAAAAGTCATTACCGACAGCGTAACATACGGCACATAGTAGAAAAACGAGCTTACAAAGCGGTTTTTTATCTGTTTTCTGAAAAAGGTCATCGGCAAAAGGCGTATCAAATAAATAACCGCCGCCATTATCAGTATATAAACCGTGTTTTTCATTGCTCCGCCTCCCTTGGAAACAAAGCCGACGCCAAAGCCGAAATTGCAACCGTCAAAACAATGGTTTTAGTTCCCGACGATATTCCCGAAAATACGGGAATATATGCCGCCGCGGCGCTTGCGGCAAAGCAGAACACCACTATTCCCGCAATAACGCGGTCCTTTTTTGCGGGCGGTATAATTATCGCAAGGAACATTCCGTAAAGCGCAACGCCGAGCGCGCTCACGATATTTGCAGGCAAGATGTTCCCTGCCACTATGCCGAGCGCCGTGCCGACCGACCAGCTCGGCGCCGCAACAGCAACAACTCCGTACATATAAAACGGTTTTAAATATCCGCTCTGCGATATATTTACAGCGAATATTTCGTCTGTTATGTCGTAGCTCATAAGCAGTCTGTGGCGCAGTTTTACATCGGGCGACATACGCTGGCTCATTGCAAAGCTCATAAGAAAATAGCGCGCGTTGGTTATTAGGGTTATAAGTATCAGTTCTAAGTACGGCGCGCCTGCGGCAATCGACATAAATCCTGCGTACTCGCCTGCCGAGGCGTTACATAAAAGGCTTACGGCAAAGCCCTGCCACGCGGTAAGACCTGCCTTTCGCGCCGCTATACCGAGCGAAAACGATACCGCAAGGTATCCGAGCCCTATCGGAATACCGTCGCGCATACCGCTTAAAAAATCATTTTTGTTGAATTTATTAATATTTGAACTTCCCATATCATTTTTCACCTATATCTGACTAATGATAAATTATAACGCTTTTCTGCCATATTTTCCATACAAAATCAAAAAATAATAAAAAAGCGAAAAAAGACCGTAAAAAAACGGTCTTCCTTCGCTTTAAGGGGTTTGAGGAGAGAGTCTCTCAAATCTGAGAGACCGTACCGTAAGGGTGCGGCTCCCTGTTCGGTACGATTATATAATAAAACAAAGTTTTTTCCTTTCTATGAACGAATTTTAAATTTTTTAACCGAATATCATTAACGATATTGTCAATAATAAGAATGTGACAACGAAAGGATGATTTAAAATGAAATATTATGAATCAAAATTTACAAAATTTGTCGGCAGTGCGGGATTTTATGTCATAATAGCCTGCTGTCTTATAGCGGTTGGCGCCGCTTCGTGGTTTGCGGTATCAAAAATAAATTCAACAGGCGCGGACTCATCAAGCCAAAAGCAAAATTCATTTCCAAGCAAGGACAGCTCATATATCAGCAGTGCGGATACCCCTATTCAAAGCGGTATTACACCCTCTGCCGATGTCGGAAAGAGCGAAAGCGGCATACCGTACAGCGAGCCGCAAACTGCCGCAAGCTCTGAAAGCAAGCCCGCGGCTGAATCGTTTTCAATGCCGATACAGGGCGAGATAACAAAAGGTTTCAGCGACAAGGAGCTTATGTATTCGGCAACCTACGGCGACCTTCGTATGCACAGCGGAATAGACATTGCCTGTGAAAAAGGCAGTGCGGTAAACGCCTGCGGCGACGGCACGGTTGCTTCCATTGACGACACTGCGTCATACGGAAAGGTAATAACAATAGACCACGGAAACGGAATAACCATTAAATACTGCGGTATATCAGAACCCACAGTTAAAAAAGGCTCCGCGGTAAAATCGGGCGAGGTTATAGGCGATGTCGGCGAAATTCCGAGCGAGTGCGCCGACCAGAGCCACATACACATCGAGGTCTGCAAAAACGACGCGTCGGTGGCTCCGCTTAGCGTGATAACAAATGCGCAATAATAATGCGCAATTTGTAATGCGTAATGCGTAATTAATATATCAGTTTAACGGGATAAAAAATTAGAGTTTAGCGAAAAAAATAAGATTGATATACCTGCCTCCCTCTGACGAGGGAGGTGGATTTTTGCGTAAGCAAAAAGACGGAGGGAGAGACATATATTTCGCATAAAAACACGTTTTTTTCTCTCCCTCAGTCAACTGCGTTGACAGCTCCCTCGTCAGAGGGCGCTAACAATTTTTTCAATTTTATTTCTGCTAAACTCTAATTTATTTTTTTCTGTTAAGTTCTTTTGTTTTTCTTTCTATTTCTCTTAATAAATTTATTCCCGCTATAAAACCTATTTGAAAATATGTTTCTCTTACAACAATTTCACGGTTTGCTATTTCATTGGAAACGGCTTCGCGTTCTTTTTCTTCTTTAAAATGTTCGTCTAAAAATTCTTCCGTTTGCTTTTCCATATTTCTTATAGCGGTAGCAAAATCCGAATCCTTACTTTCTACCAACAGTTCGCCGTATCCCGTAAGAAAATTGCCTATCTCCGACAACTTACACCTTTTCATCATATCCGAAAATTCCATATTTTTGCTCCTTATATTCTTGATATAGTAAATTATGGCATTCGTTTGAATGCTTGTCAAGCGTTTAAACGAATGCTGTGATAATATGCTTTAAAAGGCAGGGATATTTATGAAAAAGTTTAACGAGATATTAAGAGAACTTAGAGAAGACAATGATTATAAGCAGGAAACAGTAGCTTTGGAATTAAAAATAACACGTCAACAGTACCAATTATATGAAAGCGGAAAAAGACAATTTAAAGTCGAACATATAATAAAACTTTGTAAGTTTTATAATGTTTCTTCGGATTACGTATTAGGCTTACCTGAAAATTTACCTTATCCTAAAAATAAATAAAATAATAGATAAATTAGAGTTTAGCAGAAATAAAATTGAAAAATTTGTTGACGCCCTCTGACGAGGGAGGCGGGTAAATCAATCTTATTTTTTCTGCTAAACTCTAATTTTTTATCCCGTTAAACTGATATATTAATTACGAATTACGCATTACGAATTACGAATTAAAACAGCGTCAACTGCAAAACACGTGATTGCCTATTGTGGTTATTACTTCGCGCGATCTTATCCACTTGTTAGTGGCGGTCTGCGGATTGTAATAATAGATTGCTCCTCCGCTCGGGTCAAGCCCGTTTATGGCGTCGCGCGCGGCGCTATATGCGCTGTCGGCTATGCTCTCGTAAAACTGCCCGTCGTAAAGGCAGGAAAACGCGCCTTTTTGGTATATCACGCCCGAAAGAGTATCGGGAAAGGATGGATGCTCTATGCGATTGAGTATCACCGCGCCGACAGCGACCTGACCGAGGTAATCCTCGCCCCTTGCCTCTGCCGAAATTATCCTCGCAAGCAATTCGTAATCGGACGAGGTGTAGCCGCCGTAGGTGTCGCTGCCGTCGGCTATGCCGAGCGCCTTTAAGGTTTGCTTGCCCGCAATTCCGTCGGCGGACAGACCGTTATCCCTTTGAAACGCAAGCACCGCATTTTTGGTGCCTGTTCCGTATATGCCGTCGATGTTTCCGCCGTAATACCCCTTATTTGACAATGCCGTTTGGATATTTTTCACTTCTTCGCCTGTTGAGCCCATTTTTGAAAGTCCGAGCGCCGAAATATTGCACATAAGCGTGATAACAGCCATAAGGCAAAGCGTGCGTATTATTCTTTTTTTCATAGTTTACCTCCCGTTAGTAAATCCGATTGCCTATAATATCGCCACGGATTTATTTTGCCTTTTTTTGCCGATTATATGTGCGAATGATAAACAGCAACATAAAACCTTTATTTGTTTCAAAAAAACCTTTTTTACAACACCCCGATTTGACAAAATCGGCAGTCGCAGAGACTTATAATTAATATGAATAAAAAGTATTACAGAAACGGAGTCTCTCAGATGAAGGATATTGTTAAGGTATCAGGCACTCATTCCGAATACAAGGCAGGCGATATGATAAAGGCGGCGGCGTTTCAGGCAGGCGCGGCGGCTGTGGGTTTTTGCGCGTCGCGCGCGGTGGTCTTCGGCAGTTTTATTCCGTTCGGACTTTCTGTTGGGGCGGGACTGCCCGTTGCGTACACTCCTGCGGCGGCGATAGGTATATTTTTGGGATACTTCTTCCCCGCCGTCGGCGACAGCGCATTCAGGTACATAGCCGCTCTTTTTGCAATACTTGCGATAAAACTATTGGCAGGCAGTTATAGAAGGCTTGTTAAAAATCCTGTTTTTGCAGGCGGAATATGCCTTGCCGCCGATTTTCTTACAGCCGCGGTATCTTTGAGAGGAACCGACGTAAGCGTTGTAAAGACGATAGCCGAATCCCTGCTTGCGGCGGGAGCGGCGTATTTTGTCAGCCGTGCTTCCTACGGACTTAAAAGGTCCTCAGCAGGGTTGAGCCACGAGGAGCTTTCCGCGGTGCTGATAGTCATAAGCATAATACTTACGGGGATTTCGGGGATAAAACCCGCGGGAATACCTCTCAACGGAATACTCGGCGTTTTGCTTATTCTGACCGCCGCAAAATACGGCGGAGTGCTTTCGGGCGCGGTGAGCGGCGTTGCGGTGGCTTTTTCCGCGGCAATAGGCGGACAAGCCGAGATACCGCAAATAACCTATGCTTTCGGCGGACTTATGGCCGGGGTGTTCGCCTCGCTCGGCAAATACGCGCAGATAGGGGCGGTAATTGTTTGCTGTTTTGTCGGCTCGGCGGCAACGGGCGACACGGCGCAAACCGCTTCGTCGGTAATACAGGCGCTGATAGGCTCCGCCTTATTTCTTATGTTGCCGAGGGGCGCTGGGATACATATAAGCAAGCTGTTTTCGGCGTATCCGAAAATATCCGTGCCGACAGGGCTTAAAAAGGGACTGACTATGCGGCTTACTATGGCTTCCAACGCTCTGAAAGACGTTTCGGGAACGGTCGAACAGGTATCAAAGGAGCTTTCAAAAATAAACTCGCCCGACTTCGGAACGGTAATATCGGGCATTGAGCAGGACGCCTGCGCAGGCTGCAAGCTGCGCGTGCATTGTTGGGAAACCAAGCGCGAGGAAACGCTGAACGCAATTCTTGAAATGACAAAATCGGTAAAGCAGGGCGAATACAACCCGTCCGAGCATACGACCGATGAGTTTAAAGGCAGGTGTCTGCGCCCGCAAAAGGTAGGCACGGCGGTTTACAAGCGGTATTCGGACTATGCTTCTTCGATAGCGGCTGAGAACCGAATAGACGAGGTGCGGTCGGTCGTTTCGGATCAATTTAACGGAATTTCGGCAATGCTTTACGACCTTGCGTGCGATTTTGAAAAGGACGAGCAGTTTGACAACTCCGCGGCGGTAAACGCGGCGGCGGCTCTCAAAAATCTTGATATACGGGTTGACGAATGCAGCAGCAGAACAGATAAATACGGACGTATGACCATAGAGCTTAAAGTTAAAAAAAGCCCCGAACTTGTTATTAACAAGATGCAGGTTATGAAGCTCATATCAACCGTTTGCGAACGTGATTTTGACATTCCAAACGTCAGCGAGACGGGTGGCGATATATTTATAGTTCTAAGCGAACACGCAGGCTTGTGCGTGGATATAGGTGTAAGTCAGATATGCGCCTCGTCCTCCTCGATGTGCGGCGACGCATACAAGTATTTCTACGACGGCAGAGGTCACTTTATAATGGTTTTGAGCGACGGAATGGGCACAGGCGGACGCGCGGCGGTTGACGGCGCTATGGCGTCGGGTCTTATGTCGCGGCTTATAAAGGCGGGATTCGGATATGACTGCTCATTGAGAATACTCAATTCCTCAATGCTTTTTAAATCGACCGACGAATCACTTGCAACGGTGGACATTGCGAGCATTGACCTTTACACGGGGATAACAGAGCTTTACAAAGCGGGCGCCGCGCCGACCATAGTACGCCGTTCGGGAAGAACGGGCAAAGCCGAAAGCACCTCCCTGCCCGCAGGAATACTGCGCGACATTGGTTTTGACCGCGCCGCAATAAAGATGAAAACGGGCGACATAATAGTTCTTATGTCGGACGGAGCCGTAAGCGAGGGCACCGATTGGATAAGGGCGGAAGTTGAGGCGTTCCGCGACGGAAACGCGGAGGAGCTTGCGGAAAAGCTCTGCGAATGTGCAAAACGCCGCCGCTCGGACAACCACGAAGACGACATAACCGTTATGACGGCGATAATAGGCAAAGCGGTTTAGCAAGTTAGACGTTAGATATTAGAAGGCTCCCATTTTAAAAAAATGGGAGCCTGTTTTCATTACCAATTATTTTCTCACCTTGACCTTAAAGCTCCTGCCGCATTTTGGGCAGGCGGTCGTATGGGTGCCGGGTCTTCTGGGCAGTCTTAAAATCGCACCGCAATGCGGGCATTTTTTATAAACGTGGAAACGGTCGTTTTTCTTTTGCCTGTAAAAATCCCGACGTTTTTTTATGCGCTCGGCAAAACCCGCAAACATTCGGTTTTCGCGGCTTCTCGCCACGGTATTGCGCGAAAACACGCGGAACAGAGCGTATATCATAAGCGCATATACAATTATCTGCAAAATCAGCGAACGCACGAATATATTTACAAACGACAGTACAACGGCGGCGGCGGTTATCGCATAAAACATAGAATCCACACCGTAACGCCCGCTCATAAACCTCATCAGTCTGTAACGAAAATCCATACGCTCACCTCTTTGAATATAACTTATTACATAATAATTATATTCGTAAGTTTAGGATATTTTGTTAAGAAAAGTTAAATAAAAATCATATATTGTGAAAACTATGCGGGTCTTGACAGTTATGGTATATGATATTATACTTTCTATTGTGTATTCGGTCTGAAAATATCGTCAAAACGGCGGCTTTGCGCCATTGAAACATAATCGCCGTCCACCATAATAAAGTGATCCAAAAGTTTAACGCCTATATGGTTCATCGCCTGCATAATTTCTACCGTTGTTTTCACATCGTATTCGCTCGGCAAGGCTATACCGCTCGGGTGGTTGTGGGCAATTATTATGCAGGGTGATTTGCGTTTGATAACCATTTCAACCAATTTTCTGACAGGTATTCCGACCGAAGCCAGATCGCCGCGTTCTACCACGTCATATCCGAGCATTTTTCCGCTTGCGTCAACACTGATGACCGAGAAAACCTCGTCGGTATATGCAAAATACTTGTTTAACAGAAAATCGCCTATTTGCTCTATTGATTTAAAGCACCTTTGGCACTTGCATTTTTTGCTTGAATAGATATGCGCTATCGGCAGCATCAGTTTTATAAGCGACGCGGAATTTTCGCTGATACCGCCTACCTCCATAAGTTCTTCCTTAGGTGCTTCAAGAACACCGCACAGCGAGCCGAAATGATTTACGAGATTGTGCGCTATTAAATTGGTATCGCGCCTGGGTATGCTGTAAAACAACAGCATTTCCAGAATCTCGTGTTCGGGAGTATTTTCATCGAATCCGTGCTGTTCAAATTTCTCTCTGACCCTTTTCCTGTGTCCGTCGTGTAAATTTTCAGCCATTGCAAGATCCCCTCCCGATTTTACGTTTAATACCAATTATAACCAATTAATCCGCCTTTTTCAAGGCTTTTATACAAAATAAACAGGAGTTCCGTATGAAAACTTTTAATATCAAAAGCAATGATGAAAATCAGCGCTTGGACAGGTTTGTTTGCAAGACTTGTCCCGACCTGCCGCAATCTCTTTTGTATAAGTATATACGTACCAAAAGAATAAAGGTAAATTCGGCGCGCGCGCAGATAAGCACTCGCCTCAAAGCCGGAGACACGGTTGAAATGTATATAAACGACGAGTTTTTTGCGCCCGTTGCGCCGAAATATGACTTTTTAAGTTCCCCCGCGCTCCTCGATATTGTATACGAAGATGAAAACATACTGCTTGCCGACAAAAAACAGGGTCTTTTGGTTCACCCCGACAAAAACGAATACCGCGACACTCTGATAGGCAGAATACAGCATTATTTATATAACAAAGGCGAATACCTTCCCGAAGAAGAAAACAGCTTTAAGCCTGCGCTTGCCAACCGCATAGACCGCAACACGGGCGGTATTGTAATAGCGGCTAAAAACGCAGAATCGTTAAGAATACTTTGTGAAAAAATTAAGTCGCGCGAACTCGACAAATTTTATCTTGCCGTAGTTCACGGCGTTCCGAAGAAAAAAAACGATACGCTTGAAGGTTATCTCAGCAAGGACAGTGAAAAAAACAAGGTTTCTCTGTCCGGAAAGCGTACAGAAAACTCACTCACAATCCGCACAAAATACCGCGTGCTTGACAGCAAAAACAACCTTTCCCTGCTTCTTATAGAACTTTTGACGGGGCGCACTCACCAAATTAGGGCGCATATGGCGTCGATCGGGCACCCCCTTTTGGGCGACGGGAAATACGGAAAACTAAAAGCGGATAAAAAACTCGGTTTTGACAAACAGGCTCTTTATTCTTACAAACTGTCTTTTAGGTTTACAACCGATGCGGGTATTCTTAACTATCTTAATAATAAAAGTTTTGAAGTTAAAGACGTATGGTTTGCCGAAAAACTTTTCGGCGATTACAAGAAATTCATCTGATTAAAAAAATCCCGGTCGCAAGACCGGGATTTTTTGTTAAACGGCAATAGTCCGAACATCAAACCGATTCGTAGGTTTCGATTATTTCCTTTTCGGGGGCTTTTGTTAAAAGACTTACAACTATTATTGCGACAGACGCAAGTATGAACGCGGGCAAAAGCTCGTATATATCAAACACAGTTCCCGCAAAGTTGACCCTTATGACATATTTCCAGACAAATACGGCAATACCGCCTGTAAGCATACCCGCAAGGGCGCCCCATTTGTTGGAACGTTTCCAGAACAAGGCAAACAGCACAACAGGGCCGAACGAAGCTCCGAAGCCTGCCCAAGCGAAGGAAACCACCCTGAACACCGAACTGTTTTCGTCAAGCGCCATAAGAACGCCGACAACGGCTATCGCCACAACGGTTAATCGGGCTATGACAATAGCGGTTTTTTCGGATATTTTAAGACCGAGAACGTCGCGCAGAATATTCTGTGAAACGCTTGAAGAAGCCGCGAGCAGCTGCGAGTCCGCCGTTGACATTGTAGCGGCAAGTATACCCGCGAGTATAACGCCTGCAAGCAGAGCCGCAACGGCGCCGTGACGGCTTAACAGCTTTGATACCTCAACTATTATCCTTTCGGTATCTTCAAGATTTCCAATTGACCCGTATTTGACCATGGCATTGCCGACAACGCCTATCAAAATAGCAACAGCCATAGATATTACGACCCAAACAGAAGCAATTCTTCTTGAAGTTTTTAATTTATTTTCGTCTTCAATAGCCATAAAGCGGAGCAGTATATGCGGCATACCGAAGTATCCGAGTCCCCACGCGAGCAATGAAAATACGGTAAGGCCGCTGTAAGGCACCGCGGCGTTCTTTTCGGGCGAATAGGTGCTTGTCAGCTTTAAGAAGCCAGGCAAGGATTTTGCGTTT
>CAKSQT010000010.1 GCA_934486755.1 uncultured Eubacteriales bacterium
ATCATGGGTAAACCGTCCGTTTGAACCAAGAACGGCAATTGAATAAGGTGTGAAGAAAAGCGGCTTTTTCTCTTTCAGACAACGGCGTTCACAGTACGGTGCTGCAAGCTTTGCGAGTTTTAACGGCAAACAAATGGGACGATATATCCGCTTGGCAGCCTTTCCGACGATCTGCAGCATCCTGCGGATGGTGATGTAATGTCCGGACAGAATGTAACCCTTGCCCTGCTCGCCGCTTTCCGCGCAAGCCAGGATCCCTTTTGCCACATCCCGTACATCTACAAAGTCATACCCGCCGCGCACGGCAAAGGGCAGTTTCCCGGCGAGAAAGGACTTTGCCATTGATGTAAAGCTTCCGCCGATCACATCACCTGGGCCGATGATCCCGGAGGGAAAAACAATGCTGACGTTAAGCCCCTGCCGTGCTGCACGAAAGACAATTTCCGTTGCAGCTGCTTTGCTTTTGGCATAATCGCCGTCTACAAGTCCCGGAGAAAACTCGCAATCCTCTGTAATGACGCAATTCTTAGGTTTTTCCGGTATGGCGTGTACAGAGCTGACATAGATCATCTTTCCTATGTGATGCTCCAAGCATTGCCGGACGACCTTACAGGTGCCGCCAATATTGACCTGATAGAGCTTTGAACCGGATCTGGAGGCGACGGAGATGATGCCGGCACAGTGGATCACGCAGGTATTGTTATCCGTGTCCGCAAAGAACTGCTCAAGCGAGTCATCATCGCATATATCGCCGATGGCCGTACGGACCTTTTCCGGGAGCAAAGCCACATAAGGGTCATCGTGCAGCACCAATGCGTCTACCCGTACATTGCGGCGCACCAGCTTCTCAATGATCGCCCGACCGAGAAAACCGGTGGCACCGGTAATCAAATATCTGTTATACATATAGAAAACCTCCTTAGTGTGCCAGGACTCGAACCTGCCACGCCTACGAAACAAAATTTTGCATAATACATTGCCTCAAAACTTGAAATACGGCAGTATTTCTGCGTTTAGTCGGCTTCGTCTTATGACAAAATTTTTAGTTTCGGTAGGTTAAAAGTTTTTGCCGCCGAATTTTTTATTCGGCGAAGCGAGAAATTTGCAGCAAGGCTGACGCCTTGCAAAAATAAACGCAAAGCCGCAATCTAAAAGGCGGCGAGCGAAACCGTGACAGGTTCGAGTCCTGTCACACTAAGATAACCGTACGGATGTTGACTATCTTTCACAAGTATAGTATACTTAATATAAAAGATAAAAGCAATCGTCACTCACAGTTTATCTGAAAGAAAAACAACATCTCCTCGTTAAGTGTTGCCTAATTTTGTAAACTTTTTTCGGAGGAATTTTGAATGGAGAAAACAGACGCCAGAAAGCGCTATACACAAATGGTGCTTAAGCAGTCTTTACTAAAGCTGCTGAAAGAAAAACCGGTCAACAAGATCACCGTAAAAGAGGTGTGCGAGCTGTCACAGCTGAACCGGGCGACCTTCTACGCACATTACAGCGATTGCTTTGCATTGCTGGAGAGCATCGAGAATGAGCTTATCGGGGCGTTTGAACGGTCCCTTCGTTACGTAAACTCATTTGATGTTACGGCTCTTATAGAAGCTATTTACGAAATGATCGATCAGAACCAGGAGGCCTGCAGTGTTTTGATCATCGGAAATACAAGCTCAACGGTCCTTAAGCGAATGATCGCGCTCGCAAAGAAAGACAGTATCGCTTACTGGCAAAAGGAACTGCCTATGGCCCGGGATGCGGAGCTTGAAATGATGTATACCCATCTGTCCAACGGCTTGATGCATGTTGTCGTGGAGGATTACGAGCGGTATAGCAAAGAGGAGATCATTCGCTTTGTCAGCCGGGTGGTAAAGAACAGCCTTTCGCTGCTCAAAAAGCCCGCAGAGTCTTTTGCGTAACGCAAAGAAGAATAAGAAAGAGGAATAGCTGTCATGAAAGAAAACAGAAAACTGTTAAGATAAGTCCTAAACGATATCCGCCGTGATAAGGAAAATGCCATTCTCGCAAAGCAATCTGCGCTTGAACGGCAGGCTCGGGGAGATTACAAAGAAGAGCAGAAAACAGCCGAATAATTTAAGGCGAGGGCTATCCGCCTTCGCCTTTTGGAAATATCTGTTATTGACTTTGTGCCGGGAGATTGATACCTATCAGCCCTTACTGTTTGCAATGGCCTGATCAATCAGCTTTTGCAGCGTCTCTGCCTGTTTCTTGGCGGTTATCGCACCGACAATCGGTTCGCCTACGATGTTGCCGTTCTTGTCAACAACATATGTTGTTGGATACGAGTACAGTCCGGAGGTGAATTTCCCGGCCTCGCTTTTTGAATCAAACCAAATGTTTTTGTAGGATACGCCCTTCTTTGTCAGAATGTCCTTTGCATCATTTATCGCCGTTTTATCTCCGTCAAGAGTGAATGAGTTGATTCCGACTACCGCACCGCCTTTTTCGGCAAGCTTTTTGTTCAGTGCTTCCAGGTCGGCAAGCTCACCCACGCAGGGGCTGCAGGTGGTAAACCAGAAATTTACTACGGTAACGGTGTTTCCCGCGAACAGTGTGCTGCTCTTCACTTCGTTTCCGTCAAGATCCTTACCGTCAAATGCGGGGAATTTCATCAGATCGCCTTTTTCTGTCGGTTTGCCGTTTTCCGCCGGAACGCTCATATCGCCGTCGGACGGCTTTTTTCCGCAGCCGGGGAACTTTTGCTCAAGAACCGTCAGCTTTCCCTCAATCTCACGAATCTGTTCGGCACCTTCGTTAAGCAGTTTCAGTTCATCCGCTTTGAACTGGCTCTTGGCGCCGTCGATCGTTTTAAGCAGGAAATCTCCGTAGTTTCCTCCGTCCTCAATCATCGCCATACCTTTATTGGCAGAGAGAAACACCTTCTCCCAAAGAGCACTGTTTTTGGAAAGAATGGCGTTTTCCTGCTCCATCAGTTTTTGATGAAGCGCGGTTGCTTCGTCCTTCGTGCCGGGTTCCATTGCCATAAGAGCAGCAATTTCAGCCTTTTTGTTTCCGTCATCTTTCTTGTTGTCTTTGCTTGTGCCGCAGGCAGCAAGGCCGAATATCAGCAGGAATGCGGTCAATACTGTTAAAATTCTTGTTGTTTTCATAGTGTTTACTCCTTTTCCGTATCGGATATTTGTTTTGGTGTTTCTGTCTTTTCTGCGGGACGATCTGTTTCTTTTCCGTTGCCGAAGCCGTAGCGGAAGCTTACGGCCTTGGTGGGGCAGGCACGGACGCACATGCCGCAGCGGATGCATTCGGTGTGGTCGGGTGCTTTGGTTACATCCACATCCATCTTGCATGCCTTTGCACATTTTCCGCAGGAAACGCATTTGTGTTTGTCAACCTTCATTCCGAAAAGCGATACCTTGTTAAGCAGTGCATAAAACGCGCCCAGCGGACACAGCCACTTACAGAACGGGCGGTAGAAAAGCACACTCAGCAAGATTACCGCGACCAGAATGCCGAGCTTCCACGAAAAGAGCGCACCGAGTGCGGCGCGTATGCCGGAATTGACGGCGGCGAGAGGTATCGCTCCCTCAAGCACTCCCTGCGGGCAAAGGTACTTGCAGAAAAACGGATCTCCCATACCGACATCGTTTGTGATAAGCATTGGCATCAAAACCACCATAAAAAGCAGAACGGCGTATTTTATGTAGGTCAGCGGCTTCAGCTTTTTGGTGGAGATCTTTTTGGTCGGAATTTTGTGCAGCAGCTCCTGAAACCATCCGAACGGACACAGAAAGCCGCAGATGAAGCGTCCGAACAGCACACCGAGCAGAATGAGAAATCCCGTGATGTAGTAGGAAAAGCTGAATTTTGACGATCCCACCACTGCCTGAAACGAGCCGATCGGACAAGCACCCGATGCCGCCGGGCAGGAATAGCAGTTCAGTCCAGGGACGCAAACGGCTTTCCCTTTGCCCTGATAAATTCCGCCCTTCAGGAAATTAGGCAGATGAAGGTTGGTCAGAAGTGCCGCTCCCGCTTGGAACAGTCCCCGAAAATGCGAGAGAAACTGCGATACGCCGCCTTTTTTCTTCTTCACATTTTTGTTATCCAATTCCCACACACTCCAAACACAGCCGGATTGCCTTGCTCAGCACGGTATCCGCCTCTCCGCGCCATGCTCCGTAGCACAGCATCGCGGCTCCGCAGATAAGCAGCGCAACCTGAAATACGGCTTTTTTCGATCGAATCAATTCGGTCACCCCTTCCTTTTGTGTTCTCATTGTAGCACAGAGGATATAAAATTCCCGTTAAGAACGAAAACTTAACGAAAATTTTATTTTCATGTGATATAATATCCGCAGAAAGTCTTGCCGCGCACGACTGTGGTATTGACGGCCTCGCAAAAATGCCGTTGCGAGCAAGCATTTTTTCTTTGCGGTATAATATAGTTGAAAAAACGGAAGGAGATTTCCTATGCATATTTTAGTGGTTGAAGATGAACGCGCGTTATGCGAGACGATCGTCCGCAGTCTCAGGCGGCTCGCTTACAGCGTGGATTTTTGCCATGACGGAAACAAAGCGATCCAACTGCTCGGTGTGGAGCGGTACGATCTTGTTTTACTGGATCTGAATCTGCCGGGGGCGGATGGGATGACGGTGCTCAGAACGCTGCGTCAAAACGACAGAGATACGAAGGTGTTGATTTTGTCGGCGCGCAGTGAGGTCGCTGACAAGGTGGAGGGGCTGGATGCCGGAGCCAATGATTATCTGGCAAAGCCTTTTCATTTAGAGGAGTTGGAAGCAAGGATACGCAGTCTCACCCGTCGTCAGTTTACACAGAATGATGTGGTTCTTGCCTGCGGTGAGCTCTCCTTTGACACTAAGACCCGTATCGCCTCGGCTGACGGACAGGAGCTGTCGCTTACCCGAAAGGAAATCGGGATACTTGAATACCTGCTGCTCAATCAGGGTCGGCCCGTCAGTCAGGAAGAACTGCTTGACCATGTGTGGGACAACAGTGTGGATAATTTCAGCAATTCGATTCGGGTACATATTTCCGCGCTGCGGAAGAAGCTGCGTGCCTCACTTGGTTTCGACCCTATCCGCAACCGCATCGGCGAAGGATATGTTTTGGAGGAAAACATCTTATGAGAAAGCTTTCTTTGCAATGGCGCATCACCTTAATGACAGTACTTCTTATCGGAGCAACCTGTATTTTTATGAATGTTCTGATCGGATATTCCGGCAGGCATTATATGGATTCCATAGGCTCTTATATTACGGGCTACGGGGATACGGACAAGGGAGAACCTGAGTATTTTGATCCCGAGCAAAAGAAGCTCGACGAGGAATTGACCATTGTTGTACATGGGGCGCAGGAATCATTTATCACCACTAACTGGTATATCACGGCGGCGGTAACGGTCTTCGGCGGTGTGCTTGCGTACTTTTTAAGCGGACACGCGCTGAAGCCTCTGCGCACTTTTGCTTCTCGAGTGGAAAAGGTTCAGCTGAACAATCTGACAGATATGAAGATCACCGAAGATGTCCTGCCGGAATTCCGGCAATTCAGCAGGTCGTTCAATCAGATGCTTGAACGTCTTGACGAAGGCTTTACCGCACAGCGTCAGTTTACAGGGAATGCCGCTCATGAGCTGCGCACGCCGCTTTCGTTGATGCAGGCACAGCTTGAACTGTTTTCTGCGGAGCATCCCGAGGTATTGCCGGAAACGGCGGAGTTTCTGCGCCTGCTGCGCGAGCAGACCGAACGTATGACGCAAATGACGAAGACGCTGCTTGAAATGAGTGAGCTCAAGACGGTACCCTGCACTGACCGTATTGAATTGGCTCCTATGGTTGAGGAGATCTTTGCCGACCTTGCTCCGCTTGCGGACAGAAACGGCATAATCCTTGAAAGTGAAGGCGACGGAGTTATGATCGGCAGTGACACACTGATTTATCGTATGCTCTTTAATCTGACCGAAAATTCTATACGCTACAATCGCCCGAACGGAACGGTGCGTATTATGATTACCGATGAAAAAAATCGGTTAGTCATTCGGGTCTCAGATACCGGCTGCGGCATACCGGAGAAATACAGAGAGAGTATTTTCCAGCCCTTTTTCCGCGTGGACAAATCCAGAAGCAGAGAATACGGCGGCGTGGGATTGGGACTTTCGTTGGTGTGGGAGATCGTCACACTGCACGGCGGTGAGATTCTGATTGAGGAAAGTTCGGAAAAGGGGACGACTATAGCGGTGAAGCTCCCAACAGACATGAAAATACAGTAGCGGAGGTTATTTATGAAAACACTGATTGTTATCGACATGCAGAATGATTTTGTCACGGGAGTACTCGGCTCGAAAGAGGCGGTTGCTGTTCTGCCGAATGTTAAAAGGAAAATCGATGCATACCTTGCTGCAGGGGATGAGGTGATCTTCACTCGCGACACACACGAAGAAAACTATCTTGAAACCAACGAGGGGCGGCATCTCCCTGTGCCGCATTGTGTCAAAGGAACGGACGGCTGGCAAGTTGTAAAAGAAATCGACTGCCCCGACTGCAAACATATTGATAAGCCGACTTTCGGCTATATTCATTGGGCTGAGCAATTCAAAAGCAGCAGAAGCTCGGAAATCGAAATCGTCGGCGTATGTACCGATATTTGTGTGATATCTAATGCTTTAATATTAAAAGCGGTTTTCCCAGAGATTGATATAATCGTTGATGCAAGCTGCTGTGCCGGGGTTACTCCTGAAACGCACAGGGCGGCATTGACCGCAATGAAGGCTTGCCAGGTTAATATTATCGGGGAGTGAACCAATATCCGGAAAACAACATCAGTAGTTTTATTATGTAAAGTTCAGGGGCAAGGTCCGAAGACCTTGCCCCTGAAAAATTATGGTTCGAGGCGGAATATCATCGATACTCCGGTTTCAGAATGTCGGATATGGGTCCTTTCTCGATTACAAACTCCGGAGTACCCATGCTTCCCGGGGCAACCTCGTATTTATCAAAGACGATTACAAGGTTACCGTCTTTATCCCAATAGAAATTATGCTTGTCATCGAGTGTTACGAAGTCCTGTCCGATTTCCGCGTTTTCAACCCAGTATACTTTATTGCTGTCCTTTGCCATAATTTCTTTCATCTGTTTTCGGAGATTGTCTGCCAAAACTTCGGCAAAATCGTCTGATGTAAACAGGTCTTTAAGTTCTACAATTTTGCCGTTTGCTTTATCGATATGGTAGAATCTATAGTAGGTATTGCTGCTGCCTGCCGCCTCATGAACACGAATCTTCAGCGTGAACCATTTCTCTGTATTTGTAACCACCTCATAATCCACAAAAATACCGCTATGTCCTTCGTTTCCGATTTCTTCCAGTTCATCATTAAAACGGTCGACCAGAAGCTTTGTTAATTCGTCAACATCTTTATTGATATAATCGGCGGCCGAGCTTTCGCTGCCCTCAATCTTCGGGACATCAATATCCATCTGATGATAATCATCGGAATAAAAGTAATTGCGAATGGAAACCACTCTTACAATACTGCCGATAACGGGGATTTTTTCTAAGGCCTGTGCATACACAGCGCTGCAATTCGGAAGGATAACGAGACACACAAACACAAAACAGGCTGCTATCGCTATTGCTTTCGGAAATGTTCTGTATTTGATAATTTTGCTTTTCTTTTCCGGCAATTCGGAGATGCTTTGCTCAACACGCTCTTTGATGATGTCGGGAACAGAACGGTCTTCCTTATCGATTTTTTCCTTCATATATTTATCGAATGCATTCATTTTACGAAATCCTCCTTCAATAATTCCCGCAATTGTTTTCTTGCACGGGATAATTGCTGCTTAACCGCAACCGCTGTTGTATCGGTTATTTTTGAAATTTCGCTGATTGAAAGATCTTCATAGTAATAAAGGATCGTTACGGTTCGGTATGGTTGCTGAAGGCTTTTAACTGTCTGCCATAATGTAAGCTTTGTTTCGATATCGTTTTCGACGGCGACATCAATTTCCTGTGAAGAAATTGTTTTTGCGTTTTTTCGTATATATTCAACGGCGGTGTTGTGAATTATTTTGAGCAGCCAGGGCTTAAAGGCTTTTTCACTTTTCAATCCGTCAATATTTTTATATGCCCGAAGTATTGCTTCACCGATTACATCGGCGGCATCCGCTTCATTTTGAACCAACGAAAAAGCAAGATAGTACATTGCTTTTTCGTGAAGCCGGATTTGTTCGCAGAATGTATCCTTATCAATCAAGATTGCCGCTCCTTTAGTACTTTTGCGGTTTCTTTGCAAATCCACTCTCCCCATTCCGTGTAATACTTTGCGTACAGGTGTGCATTATCGGATGTTTTATCTAAAGACAGATTTCCGTCTTTGTCATCGAATAAGGGATTTACATCTATATAAAATGTGCTTTTACCGTTTGCGGATTTTGACAATTCCGAATTTAATCTGTCAATGTTTTTGTTGTTGATATACTTATCACTGTCGCTTCTCTTTTTGGAAACGTGTAAGTTTGCCTGAATAAATATTGCGGCGTTCGGCTGCTTTCCGTTGACATAGTTAAGCAGCTCTCCGTATTTATTTATGATGCTTTGAAAATCATAAACGGAGGAAACGATGAATAAAGAACAAGTGTGTAAACTGCTGTGCGGTTTTGATAGCGACGGCATCATCTGTTATGCATACAGGGAAACCGCTTTTGCGCTTCTTGCCGACGGAAAGTGCGATGGAACGCTGCATCTGATTACCGACGCTCCGACAGGCACTGTGATCGATGTGCTGACCAAAAACGATTGCAGGGATATAACGCAGCTCGGAGACGTCATTGACGCAAAGCTTGCACAGCAAAGCGTAAAAGTAAAACTGATCGACGGCGATATGGATAAGCTGACAAAAACGATATGCCGCCCCTTAACCGTTTGCTCGCTGATGCTGAGGGCAAACGGCGATGTCTATGATGAGTTCGGCGGTATGGACGATTTGAACGCAAAAATACTGCGAAAAACGGATGCGCCGATTCGGGACAAAAACTATTTTTGCACCTTTTGCTTTGACCTTACATTGAAACGGGGATTGGTTCCCGACGTAAGCATTCGGGATGAAATGAAGCGAATGGTAACGCTTCCGCTCAGCAAGAAGATCCAACTGCTTTTGACGGTAAGAAGCGTTTTGAAGAGCAAGCAGTTCAAAATAGAATATGTTTTGAACGCTTTGACTTATGACGGGTTGTTCCCTAATTCCGGCGATGTATCCGATTGTAAAAAAGACAGCCTTGAAAGGCTGCTCAAAAGTGCAGACGCAGATAAAATCACTTTGCTTTTATGTTATCTTGCAGGGATTCGGGAGGACCAGCTGAAATCGGTTCCGAGCTTCGGATATGAAAAAGTGTTTTATGAAAATGTGTGCCGCTTTATAAAGGAGAATAAAACGGTAGGTGATACCGAAGTAATAAAGCATTTTACGGGTAAAAACGGTGAAGCGGCGGAATTCATTGCCGAGGCACTTTCACTGCTTGCTGGAACAGAACCATGCACAAAAAAACAGACAAGTGATCTGCTCCGAAATCTGAATAAAAGTGAGTATTGGAAGCACGAAGACCCAACTGTGGGACAACTTGAAATTGAGCCTGAGCGCGATTGCAGTGATGATGAAACTATTGCCGCGCAACAGGATGACATAGAGAATATGGAAGATCTGCTCGGCGGATTGGAAGACGACGGATACGAGGTCGAGTACACGGAAAATCCCATTTCGATTCCGGAAAATTCAAGGTTCGGTCTGCGTGATCCGGCAGATAATCACTATATAAAGAAATAATTTTTTCAGCGCTTCGATTTTTCGGGGCGCTTTTTACTTGCCAAATCGTATCTCCTTAATCAATATCCCACTGCAACCTTTAAAATATTAAGGAGGAATACGAAAAGCAAATTCAAGACAAGGTGCAAAATTGGAATCAGGGTATGACGCGTGAGGCGCTTATCCTGGCAAAGGCAAACGGAACTTTACGAAGTCTCGGCGCATCGGACGAGGAGATCAGCGCTATTATCGAAAAGTTCAAAGACCCGGAGGCGGATTCTATGGGATATCTTATGGATACGCTCATAGGTTACCGTAGGCGTTATGAAACCGGAAGTGCTGCATATGCAGCCATTGACCGCCTGATTGCCGATTGTAGGTCGGCACTCAGTAAGAAACATGCAGAATGAAATATTGAAAAGGAGAACAACGCTATGAACAACAAAGAATTTATGACGAAGGTTACCGAAATGGTGATGCAGGACCCATCTATGAAGGAATCTCTGAAAAAACTTTATGATGAGCTGTCTCAACTCGAACCTTCGACGGAACAAAAGCCGGATATGATGTATGTTCTTACCCAAAGGGTCAAGGTTGCAACCGAAAACGGTAAAGAACTGTATCATTATCATCCTTTGGTCGGTGAATGCTTGCTTATCCCGGGCGCGAAAAAGAATCAGATGGTTTGCTCGGGGAACCTTCTGGAACTGCAGACAATGCAGAAAAACGAAAGGCTTTCCCAAATGTGCGGCATGTGCGAAGATTTCCAGATCCTCGCTCTCAAATCGGACGAATTTGAACTGCTGCAGCTTTTGCTTGATGAAACGATAACCGCTATCATTGACAATACGCATAAGGCAGTTGAAGCACTGTTGCTCAACGAGGCGTATATGGGTATCGAATCGATCTCGTTTGAAAAAATCTATCAAAATGTGATGTTTGATTTGATGACAAAGGCCCATGGGACTTTCGGTTCGGCACTCGGTGCCAACGGTGAAATCATCGAGAAAATCGATAATGTCCGATATGAGTATCCACAGCTGAATTGTTGCGGCTGCTGCGATGATGACGAATATGACGAGGAGGACGAAGACGAATACGACGATGATGAGGATGAAGACGACGATGACGATTACTCCGGTGAGGTTTATATCGTGCACAGGGCAAAATAAGCGGCGATGAAGTGATGTTTCGCTTTCGCTGTACTTTGATTCCATGGCGGTGTCTTGAAAAATCTTTTTATGTCGAGAAAGGAAAAACAACTATGGCATTACTCAGCATAAACATCAACTCAGGGCACTGTCAGGGAATCATTGCGGGAGAAGTGTACTCACCAAAACCGGGCGTTGCATTGGTTACCCTGAAAGTAAAAGGCGGAAAATCCGACCCCGAAACGAAAAAGAGACCTCTGTATTTTATCCAGTTTATTGCCTATGACGAATTGGCAGAGGAACTTATCAAAAAGGGTGAGGAAGGGCGAATCTTATATCTGCACTTTTATCTTTCGACGAATAACCGGAAGAATGAAAACGGCGTTTCGACATTCTATTATAACCGTATTGCCGACCGTGCCGTATTCGGTAAGGTGATCGGCGATGAACCGGTGAATGCGCCGTATTTGAATTCCGGTGTGCTGCAGGGTGAGTTTGCCGGTATCAGACGCGTGTATGACGGACGAAATCAGTGGAGCCTTTTGGTCCGCGATAGCGAAGTATATATTGGTATCTATGGTGTTATGGCGCAGTCCGAAAGCGAGAATATCAGTGCAAATGTCAAGTGGGGAATCAATAAGCGTATGCAAAATGGTACTTATGCTTGCCGTTTTACTTTGCTCGGTTACAGGAGAAACAAGGATACAAAAGAAATTTATATCGTCCCGGAAGAGGCAGAGACCGTTAAACAAATCTTTCAGATGTACTTGCAGGGGAGAAGCCTTGATCAAATAAAGAGACACCTTGAAGAAAATAATATTCTAACCGTCAGGGGAAATCCAGTATGGGATAAGGGTGTAATCAAATCCATGCTGACAAACGAGAAATATGTCGGCGATATAATGTTTCAAAAGACCTATCGGGAAGACTGCATAAGTAAAAGAACAAAGATCAATCGCGGGGAAATGGACAGGTATCTGGTTACGGATAATCACCCGGCGATTATTGATAGGGAAACATTTCGGATGGCAAAAAAGGAGATGGTGAAGCGAAGTTCTTAACGCCGTACTTCCTCCAATGAAGTTACCGAACTCGGAAAGTACAGTGGTAAATATGCGCTCAGCGAACTTCTTTTCTGTGATATTTGTGGAAGTCCGTTCAGAAGAAAGACATGGACAAGAAAAGGCGTAAAAAGGGTTTATTGGAGATGCCTAAACCATGTCGAAAACGGCGACAAGGCTTGCCCACAGTCAAGAGGGATAGAAGAGAGTGTTCTTCACGAGGCAATTTGCAGAGGAATGTCGAAATGTATTCCCGAAACCGGGGATGTGAAAAATCTCGTAAGAACAATGCTTGCGTATGCGACTTCGGAAGATCAAGGGCTGCTTGAATGTCAAACGCTTGAAAATGCGATTAGGGAACTGCAGGAAAAAGCAAATGAAGCAGAGGAAATGTGCATCAGGACTGAAGGTAATAAAGAGCCATATATGGAACAAATCCAAAAATACTATGCCTCAATAGCTGAACTTCGAGCACGAATAATTGAAATAAAAAAGCAGCTTGAAAAAAGCGATGAATTTCAAACCGAGATGCAGCAAATCGACAGGTGGCTTGAAAACGAGGACATTTTGTTTGCCGAATATGATGACGATATTGTCCGGTATCTGATTGAAAGTATCCGTGTTACCGATGACTTAAAGCTGATTATAAATGTCAAAGGCGGTGCATCGGTAACGGAAGAATTGTATCAGAGAGAAGATTGAAACTTTTTGCTTTCAAATGCAAAAAAGTCTTGACTTTTGGGTTGGGCTCCGTTATAATAGGTACAGTTAAGAAAAGACAAAGCGAATATACATACGAAAAGGGGCTTTTCCCGTGGTTGTATATTCGTGGAGTAAGCACAAATCCCCAAAGACTTTCGTCCTTGGGGATTATTTTTATTTCTTACTTCAAGTCGTCCTTGGGACTTTGGAAAGTAATAGCGAAAAGTAACGAAGCTCAGTTTTGTTTTGCTTTATATTTACTCCTATATAAAGGGAGTGATTATCACAATAAAAATGGCACATTGTTAAGAAGTGCCTTTTTAATGATATAAATACACTTCGTGAATGTAAAAGCGTAGAAGCGTTTCTGCCGCTTCGGACGGTATGTTAATTTCACACTCGACAACGTTTAAAGACAGCACTTTAATCATAAAACCATATGGTTTTGCCTTATTTCAATATTGACAGCAACTGACATAAAATGTATACTTATTTTACAGTAAAAATATAGGAGAATAAAGTATGCAGTATGGGCATTTTGACCTTAAAGACAAGGAATACGTTATAACCAGACCCGATACGCCCGCGCCTTGGGTAAATTACCTCGGCTCGCCTGAATACGGGGCTATAATTTCAAACAACGCAACGGGTTACAGCTTTGCAAAATCGGGTGCAAACGGCAGAATTATCCGTCACAGATTTAATTCTATGTCGAACGACGCGCCTGGCAGATATATCTATTTAAAAGATATGAGTTCTGGCGATTATTGGTCGGGCTCTTGGGCGCCTGTCTGTAAGCCGCTTGAAAGTTACAAAAGCGAGTGCAGACACGGCACGGGATACACCGTAATTTCATCGGAATATGACGGAATTGGAACCCAAACCTTATACTATGTGCCGCTTGGCAAGGAATACGAGGTATGGCATTGCCGTGTAACGAACAATAGTCCGTCTGCAAGGAAGATTGCCGTTACGGGGTATTGCGAATTTGTAAACCACAGCAAGTTTATGTCCGATTTGGTGGATTTACAGAATTCACTGTTTCTGACAAGCACACAGTTCAGGGGAAATTATATATACCAGTCGCATAGGTATGAACCAGGCGCCCCAAAAGCCGAAAGATTTTTCGGTGTTGCGGGCGGCAATGCTGACGCATACTGCGGCGACCGCGACGCGTTTATCGGCGCGTATCACGGATATGAAAACCCAGTCGGTATAGAGAACGGTTTGAAAGGTCAGCTTAATTACAATATGAACTCCTGCGGTGCGCTTGAAACGCATATCGAGTTGCAGGCGGGGGAGTCGGCAGAGCTTACATATCTCCTCGGTCAGAGAACTCCCGAAGACGCCGAGCGTATCATAGCCGCATACAGCGACAAGAGCCGTGTAGAGACGGAAATAAACGAGCTTAAAGAGTATTGGCACAGCCGTCTTAATAACCTGACGGTCAACACCCCTGATGAAAAGTTCAATAATATGGTAAATGTCTGGAACGCCTATAACTGCTTTATGACATTTACTTGGTCAAGGGCGGCGTCATTTGTCTATTGCGGTCTGCGCAACGGATACGGCTACCGCGACACCGTTCAGGACATACAGGGCGTGATACACCTCGATCCCGAGGCGGCGAGAGAAAAGATAGAATTTATGCTTTCGGCGCAGGTGACGAGCGGTGCGGGATTGCCGCTTGTTAAGTTCGACCACAACGCAGGTCACGAAGATACGCCAGACGACGAATCCTATGTCACCGCAACGGGACACCCGAGCTACCGCTCGGACGACGCTTTATGGCTTTTCCCGACGGTATATAAGTATATTTCAGAGAGCGGAAACACGGCGTTTCTCGACAAGCAGATAGTCTTTGCCGAAAAGGAAGAAACGGCATCCGTTTATGAGCATTTAAAGCGCGCGATTGATTTTTCTGTAAATAATCTCGGAAACCACGGTATGCCTGCGGGACTTCACGCCGATTGGAACGACGGTTTGCGCCTCGGCAAACGCGGGGAGTCCACCTTTGTTGCTTTTCAGCTTATGTATGCCATAAGCATAATAAGAAAATATGCCGAACAAAAAAATGATGCCGATTATATTAAATACCTCGATGAACTCGGCAAAAAAATGGGCGGTCTGTTAAACGACTGTTGGGACGGCGACCGTTGGATACGCGGATACAGCGAGGACGGGCAGACGATAGGCAGGCACGATTCGCCCGAAGCGTCTATGTGGCTTAATCCGCAGTCGTGGTCGGTAATATCGGGCTTTGCAAACAAAAAGCAGGCAGAGCTTGCAATGAACAGCGTTAAAGAAAAGCTGGCGACGCCTTACGGAGCAAAACTTTTTGACCCGCCTTATGACAAGCACCCGTTTGAGGGAGCTACGGGAATTTACTATTATAACAATTACGTTAAGGAAAACGCAGGTATATTTTCACAGCCGCAAGGCTGGCTGATACTTGCCGAAACAATGCTCGGCCACGGCAATCAGGCTTATGAGTATTGGAACGCAATATCTCCGTCCTCCTATAACGAGAGAGCGGAACTGCGTGTTTTGGAGCCGTATGTTCACGGTCAGTTTACCGAGGCTACGGGCAGTCCGTTTGCGGGCAGAAGCCACGTTCATTGGCTGACGGGAACGGCGTCTACCGTAATGGTCGCAACCGTTGAGGGCATTTTGGGTATAAAGCCATGTGCTGAGGGAATTGTTATAATTCCCTGCATACCGTCCGATTGGAAGACCTTTGGAATAAGAAAGATTTTCAGAGGAAAAGTGCTTAACGTAACGGTAAACAATCAAAACGGCGCTGAAAGCGGAGTAAAATCGGTTACTGTAAACGGAAAAAAAACAGACGGTGTTCTGATAAGAGAAACCGACCTTGAAAAAGAAAATCAAATAATTGTAGAAATGTAAATAAGAAAAAACCGCTTAGAGCGGTTTTTTCTTTATTTTTAATCATATTTTAATCGGCGACTATTTTTACTGTGGAATCGCAGGCAAAATCGTCAAAGTCGGGGTTTAAAAGCTCAAACTCTTTCACATAATGTTTTCCGTTATAATCAAATTCAAGCTCATAGGTTCCCTTAAAGCCTCTGAATTTTGCGTTGCCTGTGCCGATTATTGTCTTAAAATCGCCCTCGGTGTGCCATTCTTCCTTTATCAGCTTTTTAAGAGCTTTGAAAATCGGTTTAGGGGATAGGTCAGGCTTTAAAAGTCCGCCTGCGTAAACATTTTCGCCCGTACTCATATCGCATACGCCGGGACCGTTTGGATTGTAAGTGTATCCGTCCGCCATATTCCAATAAATAATTGAGGTGACGGCAGGGTGGCTGAACCATATCCTATACATTTCACGGGCAATTTCCGCCTGCATTTCCATATCGTCCTCATCGTGGGTGTAGGAGGCTATTGTCACCTCGGACAGCTGAATTGATTTATTAAGCCTTGCAAAAGTGTCAAGCACGTCGTAAACATATTTGGGGTTGTATTTGGATTTTGCGTAGGTTGGCTCGTTGTCTTTTGGAACAAATTGATGCAATTGAAATCCCATAGCGTCAAAATTTATTCCTTTAAGAAGCATATTTTCAAGTTGGAGGAAAAAACGCGAATTGCAATAATTAAATCCGTCGGAATACCATATTCCCGTACACTCATTCGCTATTTTTTTATTTCCGCCGAAATATTTTTCAGCAAGTCCGTAACATATCTTCATATAATCGGGATCGCGGTACAGCGGCGTTACGCTGTAACTCGGGTGCCAATTAAAGGTCTCGTTTGTTATGTCCCAATCGTTTATAACGTCCGCATAACGTTCCGAAATTTCCGCAAAGCGGTGTTCAAGCTCCTTTATGTATGTATTGCGGTCTTTTGAAATCCAACTCGGCGAAAATCCGTCATAAGAAAGGCAATGGCCTTTCATTTTTATATTGTTTTCGCGGCAAAATTCAACGCACAGGTCGGGGGCAGGCCGACGGTATATTTTCGGACTGTTCTTTTCAAAGCGCGGTTTGCCCTTTATCGGTTCTAAATCCTTCCAATAAAACGGAATAGTAGCATAATTGAATACGCTTTTAAATAAGCGGCGGTATTCGGAGTTTCTTTCCTCGTTTTCAAATTCGTCAAGCAAAAATAGATTGCAGCCGAAGTCGAACGCGTGGTTTTTAAGCCGCGCGTGAAACGAGATGTCTTTTATAGGCTTTCCGTCCTTATCGGTGAATGTGAGCATAGCGGTCGATTTGCGGTATTCCTCTATTCCGTAATTAACGCGCCGCTCCACATAATCTCGCTGCTCGTTTATCCATTTTAGAGCTTCTCTTTGCATAGTTAATCATCCCTTGCGTTGTTATTTTCTGATTCTCTTTGAATCGGGGTATAGTCGGTGTGTTTTTCGGCCGGAAGTGTGAATAAAATCGTTGTGCCTTTACTGCTGCTTATTATATCGGTTATTCCGTAGTCGTCGCCGTAGAGCAGCTTATAGCGTATATCGACGTTCTTCATACCGATATGGCTTTCGGGAAGATCGGGGCTTTTAAGAACGGACCATATATGTTCGAGCTTTTCTTTTGGTATTCCGGGACCGTTATCGGATATTTCCAAACGTAATTTATTTTTATCATCTGTAAAATACGCTCTTATAGATATGTGCTGATCGGGTTTGTCGGCAAGGAAAGAATGAATAACGGTATTTTCTATAAACGGCTGAATTGTCAGCTTAATAATAAGTGCGTTTTCTGCTCCGCTTTCAATGTCATACTCCGCCGAGAACGGAATTTTGAATTTGAGGTTGGAGAGTTCAACGTATGTTTTGGTTATTTCAATCTCGTTTTTAAGAGAGGTGAACATATCCTGCTGATTGATGTACTCCGAAATTATTCGGTTTAAAAGTACAATGCTCCTTGATATGTTGTTTTTTATACCAAGCGCAATTATAGACTGACTTTTAATGTTTTCAAGTGTGTTCGATATAAAATGAGGACTGATTTGGGAATAAACCGCCATTGCCTGCGATGTTCTCAGTTTTAAAACTGCTGTTGAAAGCTCGGCCTGCGACTTTTGATTTTGTTCGAGCGTTTTTTGGATACTTGAATTGATGTAAGCAAGCTCGTCTATGTTTATACTGTCGTTGGGATAGTGGTATTTCAGAGTTTCTACTATGGTATTTACCTTATTGTATACCTTGCGCCACGATTGCAGAAGTATGAATACAGATACAGCCATAATAATCAATGAAAGGGAAAGGCTGGTAAACAAAATTTGGGCAAAACGGTTGTAATATTTTGCGATAGGTATGACCAGCACAACGTATAAATTGCTTTTTTCTATATGTGCGAGCGAAATGTGGTATTTGCTCTCGTTTTTTCCGAAATCCTGCGGAGAAAATTCTTTATCAATACCGTAAATGTCGGTAATGTCGCGGCTGTATGTGTCATTGTCCGTGCATAGAATTATCTTGCCTTGATCGTTGACAACATACATATTGTCTTTAAGCAAAAGATCGCTCAGATACGAGCTTTTTAATATTATGTTTACCTCGTTGAATTTAGCGCTGTCGGACAGATATTTAAACATAATGCCTTCGGTGTATTTGTCTGTGTTCAGATATATGTCGCAGTTAATATACTGCCCGATACGGGTGTCGTAGTTTGAAAGCTGCGGCAGGGTGCCTGAGGAATAGCTTATGCCGTTTCGGTCGGATATTTTTACCGCGCTCATAAATTTAGAGGATACAATATGCGAAAGTATATTATTCTGTATAATCGAAGAATTTATCGACGGCTGATAATCGGAAAGAGAAGAATTGGGTATTGTATATGTATTTGAAAGATTAAACGAATAGGAAGAAATCTGAGAAAAGTAATCGGAAAACTGCGTTGCCGCCTTGGCGGAAACGTTGTTTTCCTCAGTTTCAATGCTGTCTTTAAGATAATGCGACATAAAGGTGTAAATTATCAAAAAAACAACTACTCCAATAGCTATCATAAACGCTATGTTCTGTATTATAGTCTTCTTTAAGTTGCTTAAAGGTTTTACCTTAAAAAAACTCATTTTCAGTTGTTCCTCTTGCTTTTTCTTCGGTATTCGCTGGGTGTTATGCCTGTCAGTTCCTTGAAATTGTTCCTGAAATAATCAATATTTGATAAGCCTATTTCGTTGCATATCCGATTTACGGAAATATCGCTTTTGGATAGCAGTTCTTTGGCTTTTTTAACCCTTACCTCCATAAGATACCTGTTGTAGCGCACTCCTGTGCGCTTTTTTAACAGGGTGCCGAGGTAGTTTTTGCTTATATGGAGGCTGTGAGCAATCTTTTCAAGAGAAATGTCGGGATCCTGATAGTTGCGGTTGATATAATCTATCGCAAGGCTTACTATATCGTCCGAGCCGTAGTATTTTCTGCTCTTATCCGCCGTAAGCTCAAAAAAACTATTATAATCAAACATATTTGCAAGCGATATTTTGCTTGACACAAGCTCGGCGTGCTTTTTAATGTCGTCCATAAACGCGTCGGCTGCGTCTGTACTGTCGTACAGCATAACAAGCGTAAATTCGCCGTTCGACTGCTTTACCGCGAAGGACGATAAATGTATAGAGTCAAAATCGCCTATTTCGGAGGCGATTTTTTCGTTGTTACAGCGAAAAACGGCAACGCGCGCTTTCAGTTCATCAGCAGTTTTTGTGTTCGTGCAGAACATTTCGTGCGTGAGAATGTCACACGGCTCGTCAGCCTCGTAAAGTTCAATTATCTTTTTCTTTGTATGGTGCCAATTGTTGAAGTATATATTTGTATTTATATTCCCCTCTGCAAGCGAGCTTTCAAGTGAGGAAACTATTTGATTTACCGCTTTTATAAGCTCATCGGGGTCGTACGGTTTTATAAGAAAATAGCAAACCTTGTTGTCAATAGCGCCCTTTGCGTATTCAAATAGCTTGTGACCTGTTATAAGTATAACATTTGTGCCGAAGTAGTGCTTGTTGATGTATTCGGCTATTTCAAGCCCTGTAAAACCGCTCATCTGAATATCGGTAATTACAATGTCAACGTGATTTTGTTTTATATAATTCATCAGGTCGGAACCGTTGTAAAACACGCCCGCAATTTCGGTCGAGGGGCAGGAACTGCCGATGATAGCTTTTATGCCTTCGCATATTATATGATCGTCGTCTGCAATGGCAATCTTAAAGCTCATATAATAACCTCCGCTTAATTGTGTATAATCTATAAAAATATTTTATATTAAACTTAATATCGTGTCAACAATTATTAAAAAGATAGTTGTTTTGAGTGGTTTTTTGAGGATTTGCAATGTTTTCCAATTCTTCTGAAATTTAATTCTGTGATTGTACAACAGCACCATAAAACACGCTTGAATTTCGTCATTTTTTGAAAGTTTGTTGATTTATATGGTGTTTTGTTGTTTTTTATAACTTTAAAATAGTGACAAAAAAGGTTAAAATTTTATTAACAAAATATAAAACTTGCAAGGAGTAGGCTTATATGAAATGCACAAAAAAATATGCACGAAAAATAGCTGCGGCGGCAATGTCGTTCGGGTTATTGCTGTCGGTTGTTGCAACAAGCAATGCGGTAAGCGCGGACGCTTCTTATGAGGGCGACGGAACCAAGAGCTCCCCGTACCTTGTTAAGACTGCGCAGCAGCTTGACGGAATGAGAAATAATTTAAAGGCTCACTATAAACTTGCGGCGGATATAGACCTTGCGGGATATAAATCAGCCGACCCCACGCCTAAGGGAAATTACGGCGGCGGCTGGGTTCCGATAGGCGTTTACGGCGACAGCAAGAGTTTTTCAGGCTCGTTCACCTGCGATACGGGCGCCGACGGCAAACCGCTTTATCAAATTAAAAACCTGACCGTAACAAATCTGGCGGGTCAGATCTACGGACATACGATGAATAAATACAAATCGTATTCCGACGCAAAAGACGGCGAGTGTTATTGGGAAGCAGGGCTTTTCGGTACGATAAGAAACGCCACTATTTCCAATATTAAGATAACCGCCGCAAAGATAAAAAATACGGTGCTGGGTCAAAATCAGATGACAAATGAGGGAACCTCTGCTATAATTCCCTGTTCAAGCCAGATGGGCGCCGCTATACTTGCCGCTAAGATATACGGTTCGACGATTAAAGGCTGTATAGTCGAAGGCTCGGTTGAGAGCGCTACTAACGGCGTCGGCGGACTTATAGGCACAGCGTCAAAGAGCAGTATCAGCGGCTGTGACGCAACCGTTACAATAAACGGCACGGGTCTGTGGTGCGTAGGCGGTCTTATAGGAGTTGCTGAGGACTGCGGAAAGAACGGCGTTACAAACTGTCACGTAAACGCAAAGGTCAATACCGTTTCAAACGGTCCCGCATTGCTTGCGACGTCTTCCAACACTACTTTCCGCAACTGCTACGCAGAGGGAACTATTAACAGCGGCGATACGCTTATAGCTACAAAACAGGCAAGCAAATACATATATAACTGTTATTCGCTCGGCACGCGTACCGACGGCGCGACCAGAGGTGCGGCAGAAAAGTTTAACAACAGTTTTGTTGTAACGGGCGGATATTCAGAGAACGTAGCAATGGCTACTCTTGCCGAAATTAAAGCGGCTTATGCGTCGTTGAGCGGTTGGGATTGCAGCGGCGACCACCCTGTGTTTGCTGTCAAGGCGTCAGGCTCCGCTTCAAACGGCGGACAGTCGGGACAAGGCGGCACTTCGGCAGGCGGAACAGACGCGGCAACCGAGGGCGGCGACACCGTTACGGGTGAAGCAGGCGGTGAGAGCGCCGTTTATGTAAACGGTATAGATATAATGACCGCGTTATCCGAACTGCCAGACGCTTATGAGATAGAACTTAAAGACGCTAAAAAATACCTTGATATATATTGGGCTTACACGGTAATGCCTTCCGATTTAAAAGAACAGCTCACAGACGAACAGGTGACGGGCATTGAGGAAATCGGCAAGGTCGTTTCAAAGGAAGTTTTAAAGGATATTACAAAACGGCTTGAAAAATTGCCCGAGGTTAAGAATATGACCTCCGCCAACGCCGAGGAATTGAGCAGTATTGCGGAGATGTATCAGCTTATGGTCCCCGCAAGTAAGGCAAATCTTGATTCAAAGCTCTACAAGAAGCTGTGCGACGGTCTTGAAAAACTCGGACTGTCGGGTATGCTTGTAAATTCGGGCAATGAGATGAATTCTTTGACGGTTTGGGTTTTGGTTTTCTGCGGAGCGCTCAACGTTCTCCTGCTCGGCGGAATGGTATTCATTATTGTATACACCGTTAAAAAGACAAGAAAAAAGCAGGACGATATAGAAGACGATATTACGGCAGGTGACGGGCAGTGAAAAAAGTAAAAACAAAAGGTCTTAAAGGCTCGGACAGAACGGATAATATAATCTATTTCATTATGGCAATTCCCGCGCTGCTGTCACTGCTTATATGGAAGATAATTCCGATGTTCGGTGTAGTCATAGCCTTTAAGGATTACAGCTATGTAAAAGGCATTTTAGGCAGCGATTGGGTAGGCTTTAAAAACTTTGAAGTGTACTTAAAAAATAAAGATTTCGCAATGCTTATGCGTAACACCTTGGGTTACAATATAACGTTTTTGCTCCTTATTTCAACTACGTTGGCGGTAATAATGGCGATACTGCTTTATCAGGTGAAAAGTAAAGTGGCAACAAAGATTTATCATACCGCGATGATATTGCCGTCGTTTATATCCTATGTAATTATAGCTTATATAGTATACACGCTTCTTAACCCGTCTTACGGATTTTTAAACACCGCGCTTTCGAGCATTACGGGTAAGGACGTTGCTATTCAATGGTACGAGGAGCCTAAGTATTGGCCGTTTATACTTTTCTTTACGGATCTTTGGCGCGACATCGGTATGGCTTCGCTTTACTTCTATGCCTCGTTGCTCGCAATAGACAGCAGTCTTTACGAGGCGGCAAAGCTGGACGGCGCAAATAAGTTCCAAGAGACCTGGTATATATCAATTCCTGAAATGATGCCGATGGTCTGCACCATTCTCATTTTAAGATGCGGCAGTCTTCTCGGCGGCGATATTGGTCTTTTCTATCAGGTGCCTATGAATCAGCAAAAGCTGAGAAGCGTTACCGAGGTGTTCTCGACCTACGTATACCGCGGTATACAGGCTGGCAACTTCTCAACCACAGCGGCGCTCGGTCTTTTCAACTCGGTTGTCGGTATGATACTTATTATAGTTTCAAATACCATAATACGCAGGGTCGATAAAGATAAAGCAATTTTCTAAGGGGGTGTAAAAATACTGTGAAGATGCATAATCCTATTAAAAAAATTCCAAGGGTGTTTTTACATCTGTTCTTCATAATCGCAACCGCGTCGTGGATAGTTCCGTTTTTGCTGATGGTTTCCATTTCGTTTTCAAGCGAAGCTGATGTAACGCGTTACGGCTTTGCACTCATTCCGAGAACGTTCAGCACCGAGGCTTACAGAACCCTGTTCGCCGAGATAGGCACAATGGCGTGGGCGGCGCTGTTCACAATTATGGTTTCGTTCGGAGCGGCGGTTTTAATGAACCTTTTCAGCGCGCTTATCGCGTATCCGCTTTCTCGTCCGAACTGTAAGTTCAAAGGCCCCGTAAATAAACTGCTTATTTTCACAATGCTGTTTTCGGGCGGAACGATACCGCTTTACATACTCAATACAAGGTATCTGCATTTGAATAACACGCCGTTTATTTATTTGATACCTTACGTTTCGGCTTGGTCGATAATACTTTACCGAACGTTTTTCAGAAGCGTTCCCGAATCGCTTTATGAGGCGGCGAAGATAGACGGCGCTACCGAGCTTCGCGTTCTTGCAAGCGTTGTCGTGCCTATGTCAAGACCGATAATATTTATGCAGGTCTTCCAGAACGTTGTTGACGGCTGGAATAACTGGGCAACCTCACTTCTGTATGTAACTAAAAAGAGCTTGTGGACAATTCAGTATTTTATGCAGATGATGCTTCAATACGGAAGCGAGTTAAAGGAGATATACAGAAAAAACCCTGCTTTTGCAGGAAAGGAGCTGCCGCTTGAAACAATGCGCTACGCAATGGCGGTTATCGCGGTTATACCCGTTTTGATAATATTCCCGATGATTCAGAAATATTTCGCAAAGGGTATAAACGTCGGTTCCGTAAAAGGATAAAACATATAAGGGGATTAAACTATGCCTTTTGACGCCGCTCAGAAGGCATACCGCCCGTATATGAACTAAGCGGCAGATAGGAGATTAAATATGTTAAAAAGAACACTCGCGATTTTTATGGCAGTCTTTATGCTGTTAGGCGTTCTTGCTGGTTGCGGCAAGGGCGATGACGACAGCAAGAACGTCGAGCTTATCTGGTACACCTTTATAGGCGAACAGTCAGAGCTAAGACGCGCTAACGACTACATAAACGAAGAACTCGCAAAGGTTATGCCCAACACCACCCTTAAAATAGTTGAGGATCCAGGTTTTGCGGCTAAGTGGTCTATGTGGATGGCTTCCGACGAGGCGATTGATATTTCCTGGACGGGATATATGGTATCAATGCAGACCGAGGTTGAAGCTGACTCATATCTTCCGCTTGACGACCTTATTGATGAATACGGCGACGCTATCAAGGCTGAGGCTAAGGAGTTTAACGTAGAGTATGAAACGGGTAAGTATCAGGGAACGACCTACGCAATACCCAACCTTCAACCTATTATGGCTCTGTCGCCCTATCTTGCAATACCGCCTGAGCTTTATGAGTATTTTGATACCGATGCGTTCGTTGCCGCCTGCAAATCAAGCACAAAGCTCAATAAGGGTATGCTCGATGTAATCGACCAATACTTTGATAAAGCGTTTGCTTCGGGCAAGATAGATACCGATACCATTTCAAAGACCGCGGGTATCAGCTCGCTGTTCCAGTATATTGCTCCGCGCGGCTACGATTGGGTAGGAACCGCTATGGGCGACCTCTGGATGTGCTATGACGCGTTTGACGATGACGCGAAGATAGTTTCGTTCTTTGAGACCGATGAATACAAATTAATGTGCGAATATGCTGCTAAGTGGAAAGAAAAGGGCTATGTTCCCGAAGATGTAATGATGAACAATAACTCCGATTCACGCAAGCAGGTGCTTTTCGGATATTCAAACGAAATACCCTTTAATACCGTTGAGGGTAACGATCACTTAAAGGAAATAAAGGACGCAGACGGCAAGGTAACCGAAATTCACGTTCTTACTGACTCGCTTGACCAGAAATTCCTCGGCACAAATTCGTTCGGCTCGCTCAGCACTTATACCTGCCTGCCGCACACCTGCCGTAACCCCGAGCGCGCTATTAAGCTCATCAACCTTTTAAAGACAGATGAGGGAACCGACCTCTTTAACGCAATAGTTTACGGTATTGAGGGACGTCACTACACATTAAAGCACTGCGACGAGTTTAACGACGATGTTGCATACGGCGTTGATTACACCATTCAGCCCGAGCGCGACAGCCTTTACGGTATTCCGCATTGGGAGATAGGCAACGTTTACAGATGCTACCGCACACCCAATATTCTTGACGGACAAAAGGAATTCTGCCTTGATTATATCAATAATATCCGTCCTACGCTTCATAAAACAAAGTATTATAACTTCCAGCCGCAGACTAAGAGTCTCACGATTGAGTATCAGAACTGCAACACGGTTATCGGCGAGCATAGCGGATACCTTGCAAACGGCGTCGAGGGTAAAAATTGGAAGAAGAAATACGATACTATGATGAAAGAGCTTAAAGATAACGGTCTTGAAAAGGTCAAGACTGAACTTACAGAACAGGCGAAAGCAAAATAAGGAGGTATGACAGTGTATTCCGTTTTAAAGAAGTTCACAGCTACTTTGTTGCTGATTACGGTTTTGATTGCCGCAATGGTTCCGATAGCTTCAAGAGCGGATAACAGTGCCGATTTCCGTATTGCCGATGTCTCTTGCTCAGCAGGCGAGAATGTCACGCTGACCTTAAAGGTAAACCCCGTAAATAATGTCGGCGGTTTTTCGGGAAGAATAGTTTTCGACAGCGCGGCGTTCTCCTACGTTAAATCTTCCTTGAAGATAATTAACGCCAGCCTTGACGAGCTTCAAGTGAATTGTAATACCGCTAAGAAAACCGTTTATTTCGCTTGGGATTCCGCTTCAAACGTTAATCTGTCGGGCGAACTGTTCAGCGTTAAGTTTGCGTCGTCGCCCGACGCCAAGGGTACATATACCTTTAAGCTGTATATCGACAGCTGTTACGAGGCAACGGGTTCGATGAAAACGATACCTTATACCTATGATAAGGCAACCTGTACCATTAAATCAACGTCAGCCAATGTTAATGCCGCTGTTGAAAAGATAAACGCGGCGGCGGCTGTCTATGATGAAATGAACGGCAAGCTCGCGGCTCTTTCCGCCGCAAGGGCGGAATATAACGCCGACATAGGCAATACGCAAAAGAGAATAGCGGCGCTTAACGCAAGGTCTATTCTTATGCAGGACCCTTCGGGCTGTGATTACACCAAGTTCAGAGAGCTGATAACGGCGGCTGAAACCGCATATAACGCGTTGACCCCGTCCGAAAAGCTGACCGTGTCGGACTCCTATCAGACCTTGGTAAACATTATCAAGCTGTATAGGGACTGTAAGCGCGAAATCGAAATATTCGATTCCGAGTCCGAAGTGAATAATTACAAGGCACAGCATTCCGCAATACTTTCAAAAACTCAGGAAACGGTGCAAATTTCCGATAAAGCGGCGGTTCAGGCGGCTATTGAAGGCTATAACAATTCGTCCTATGCCGCAAAGGTTTTGCTTCATAACGAAATAAACCTGTTAAAGCGCCTGCTAAGCCGAATAGAAGCGCTCGAATCGGACGATTCTCCGTCAATCATCAAGAGAATTTTAGAGGAAACTATTCCCGCTTATAAAAAGACCTATGAGGGAATACTCGATTTTACCGACAGCGACCTGAATGAAGAAAACGCGTTTAACGAGGAGCTTATGAAGGTTGTCAACGCGGCTTATGAAGATCTTAATACCCAAATGATGATTGACGATGGTTATGAGTATCTTTATCAGGAACTGTTCGATAAAATATCCAATATCAAGAATACTCTTGATAAAATTGCGGGAAGAAGCAGTAAATATCCCAACGTTACCCGATTTAATTCCGATTTTAAGGATTTAAAGAAGAAAACGTCCGAAACGATAACATTGCTCGACCGTGATGAGATAATGCAGGCGTATTACCTTATCGGTATGATGTCCGCGGACGAACTTAATGAGCTTGGTCAGGATATTGTTGATAAGATAAACGCTATGGTGACCGCAATCGGCGCTCTCGAACTTGACAGCAGCGGCGATAGCGACGGCGCCGAACCCGAAATTATCGAAAATACCGTAATTCAGGAGGTAATATCGGTAATATCGGGCGGTAAAGAAACCGTTTACGTCCCTGGTAAGGGTATGTATCAGTTCAATAAGAGCGTTGCGGGAGGTTTGCTCTCCGTGGGACTCGGCGGCGGTGTGAAACTTGTAAAAACAGCAATAATCGGTTCCGCCGTTACCGCATTCGTGTTTGCAATCTGCCTTGCAGTTTGTATGATATTGCTTAAAAAATTCAATCGAAGGGAGGATGAAACTACGTATGCTGAAAATAATCAAGTCTCATAAACGTATCTTTACTCTGTGCCTTACGATTGCCGTGCTGATAGCTTCGGTTGTCTCGGTGAGTATGTTTACGGCACAGGCAAAAAACACTTATGACGACTCGTCTCCTGCGCTTGATTTTACGGTTATCACCAACGGTACGTATTATAACGGCACAAAGTCACAAGGCACCCTGTCGCCAGGCGCGGGCGTTGCCCCGACCGACGGTAACTACGTTATACGCACAAACTCTTACGTTACGTGGTATCAGGAGGACGATATTGCCTATGCCTATAAGAAATACGATATAGGCGACTCAACTAAGGATAACCTGACCGTTGAGACCACCGTTACATCGCACGTTCCCGATACCGATGGTATTTCCGAGCTTCACGTAAACGCTTCCGCGGGTATTATGATGCGCGACGGACTTAATGCCGACGCCGCAAATATATACCTCCACGCGCGCGGCGAAAGTGTAACAATAGTTTACCGTATGTCAAAGGGTCAGGAAATGAAGGTTGAGTATTCACCCTCAAAGCCCGTGTTCCCTTTGAAACTTAAACTCGTTCGCGAGGGTAAGGTGTTCACAGGCTACTATATGTGCGCTAACGATTCCGCTTGGCGCAAGGTCGCAACTATATCGGCGCTCTTTAAGGGTCCGACCTATGCGGGGCTTTGCTCTCACTCCTGTCAGGAGGAGGTTTTCGTAAAGAGTACATATAACGGCTTTACCGCCAAGGGCGAGGGAACATACAGCGGCACGGGCGATGATGATTCGTCTTCAAGCGGTTCAACCTCAGGGTCGGATACAAGCTCCGAGGAACAACTTCCAGGTCCCGCACCCGAAGATGTGCCGTTTGACCCCGAAAAAGAACCCGACGTTCTGCTTTATGAAAACTTTTCGGACGGCTCGCGCGTTAAAGGCCCCGAATCGGTGTCAAACCCGATATGGAAAAACCCGACAGGCGAGCTAACCGAGCTTTCAAACGGAAACCGCGTGTGGTACAAAAACTATGTTGACTCCCATGATTTTATAGGCGATAAAAACTGGTCCGACTATAATACCAGCGTTGATATAGCCTTTTCAAGCCTCGCAAACCCACAGCTTGATAATAAGTTCGTCCTATATGTCCGCCATAGGGAGTATGTAATGTACGGCGCGGCGGATTACAGCGTGGTTATAGAGTCGTACCACTACGCCGAAAACGGCACCTTGAAGTATGACTCGGCGGGCAACCCGATACGCAAACTGCGCGCCTATATTTCGCGGCGCGAGCGTTCTGCGCTTACCGCCATACCGTCAAGACCTGTCGGCGATACAGGATATTACTATATCGACGGCGACTGGATAACAGAAGGCGGTTTCCACAACATTTCCGTTGACAGCTTCGATAACGTCATAACCCTCCGTATTGACGGTATAAAGGCTCTTGAATATACCGATACAAACGCGGTAACAAACTCGTTCGGCAACATCGGTTTTGAGACGCTTAATACCTCAATGTATATCGACAATATAAAGGTCACCAAGCTCCACGACGAGCTGGGCGGAGATTATGACAATTATGTATGCGGTCTTTGGGATCAAAAAGAGCCTGAATATATCGCCGAACAGGGCGTTCCGTATTACCCGTTCACAAATGAAAATAAGGGTATATGGTCAGGCTTTGACGATAGAAGATAGAAAGGTAGGTCAATAAAAAATGAAAAAACTTTTATCAGCAGCATTGGCATTGACAGTTGCGGTTACTTCTCTTTCTTGCACTGTTTTGGGCGGATTTTCCGCAAATGCCGTGCCTACAAATCAGCCCGAAGGCGCCGAGGATTTAGCGGGCAAGTTAGAAATCAATTCGCTTGAAGATTTCCAAAATAATTTCAGCTATGCCGACGGCGTTAAGGCACAGCTTGAAGGTGTAGATAACCTTTATTATGTTGACGGCGAAACCTCCAATTATTATTGGAAGGACAACGGCTATACCGCCGCTGTAACCTCAACTGGCAGTAAGGGTTACTTCACAGGTGTCGAAGAAAGCAAGCTCCAAACCGTTAAGTACACAACTGAGTTTTTAACAGCGGCTAACGGTTACAGCGATTTTAAAATTGACGCAAACGGCAAATCCGTGTTTAATTTTGCTCCCGGCGCAACGGCAACGGGCGGCAATCAGGTTTTGGCATTGCGCCCTGCGGCATTCGGTGCGACGGTGGGATCTGCCTTTGCTTATTACGTTGTACCGTTTGAGGACAGCGAAATAACCGAAACAACGGTTTATAACAACGCAGGCACATCAACGCAGCCATTTACAAGTGTTGTTAAGGATTATTACGGAACAGATATACATGCTGTTGTTGTTAAAAACACGGCGGCTACCAACTATTTTAACGACGGTAAGACCTATTATAACTTGCATATTCCCGCACGTGATGTAGACGGTAAAATTTGTCAGTGGCCTAATAATAGTGTGGCTAATGTTAAGCATTATAATCTCGGCGGTATGAATGTTAAGGCAACTCTTACTTTCACTAAGGAAGACGGCGTATGGTACGCAACTAAGGTTGAACTTACAGTAGACGACCTTTGCGACTTTGCACCATATAAGGGATTAAACGGAGAAGCAAAGTTGTATTTCAACGGAAACGCTGCTCCTTATACAGTAAGCTATACAGGTAAACAGGAAATAGGAACCTCTCTTAAAGTTCAGCTCCCGTCACATTCTGTTAAAGTAAACTCGGCAAACGCCCAGAGTAATATGTACCTCAAAAATGCTTCTATTGAGTATACCGAGGACCCGACATATTATCTTGCCGATTTCAACGCGGCATATACCGCTATGACAGAAGCTGGCATAACTGCTGAAAGCACATCTGTAACCGAAGCTGAATACAACACCTATGTTGCACCCGTTTGGACAGAGTACAACGCACTTAACGCATTTTTGAAGGCTTATGCTGATGAAGCTAAGATAAACACACTCGAAGCAGTTGACTATGTTTATTACGTCGGCGACAAGGCGGACGCTTTCAACGCGGCTTATGATAAGATAAAAGACCTTGACGCGTCCTCAATGACCTTTGACGGGCTTACCGCCGTTAAGGCAGATGTTGAAGCCTGCCGTGCTGAGTATAACAAGCTCTCGGCTGATATAATCAAATACATTCCGTCCGAAAAGTTAGCGCAGTTAGTTTCACTTGAAAACGCATACAACGGCTATGTTGAGCGCAAGGAAAGCGGAACCTTCTATGCTGATTTTGAGGACAGCACAGGCAGTAACGCCGCCCTTTCTACCTACTTCCTTAACAAGACCTTTGACGAGGGCGCAGAGGACGGAATTACAAAGTCTGTTATTTACGCTAACGCTAACCAAGATTTCGGTACAGGCTGCTGGATTTCGGGTTATATTCCCGACGCAACCGCCGCTAACGGCTATGCTTCACCGTCTTCAAAGGTAACGGTTAAGGACGGCAAAGCAACCCAGCTTATAAACAACATTAAAAGCGAAACAAGCATGAGCGACCATAAGCGAAACGTTGAGCGCTCTATCCTCACAACCGTTAATAACGATTATCTCCCGAACGATATTAATAAAATATCCTTCACAGCTGATATATCAGACCTCAGTGAAACCGTTACCTCTAAGGAATACGTAATTCTCTACGGTAAGAACAGGAACTTTACAGTAAATAATGCCGATACAATTGAGAAGTATACCGACGCTCCTGTATTCGGAACAGCCGTTAAAATAGATAAGGACGGCAATGTTACCTTCGGCATTGCTTATTATACGTTTGAAACCTCTAAGTATGATTCAAGCGTTCGCTTAAATCACATAGTAACCAATTACGGCGGAAACAGCGGTATAATCAGCACAGGAAATAGCTCTGTTGCAAATACAAACGTCACAAAACCTGGCGATTTCTCAACCAAGACCGTTGATGTTTCAAGCGGTAAATTCAATCTTGAAATTTCGTTTGCTCCGTATACTTTCACTACCAGCGTTGAAAACGTTTATGCTACCACCTCGTGCTATGTTCCCACCTATACTATGGTAGACGGCACAGGCAATAAGCTCGTAGGCACTCCTTATAAGTATCCGTGGGCTTATGACAATAATAACGGAAGAAGATGGAACGCAAATATATTTGTAACCGATATATACGGCGTTGCTTTCGGTCTTACAACAGAAAACGCAGCCGCAACCAAGCAGGAGCTTGTTCTTGACGATATTTATGTTCAGGGCAACGGCGCAAACGCTGTAACAGGCGCTACAATACTTAATAACAACACACCGAGCAAACAGGACCTTAAATTTAACGCTACTTTAAGCGAGAGCGATTATCTCAAAGGAGAGGGCTACACCGTTGCAGGCTACGGCGCGGTTGCCGCAGTTGAAGGTCAGTTCCAAAACGCAAACCTCTCCGAGCTTACGGTAGAAACCGCTGAGGCGCTGGGCGCAGGTAAAGCATTCAAGTACGAAAAGGAAGCGAATACAGTACCGTCAAGTCTGGGCGTTGTACTCGGCAATTCCGCGGCGGTTCAGGGCGGCATAGGCTTGCAGTACCGCGTAAGAGTATATGTAAAATACGTCAGGGGCGAAGAGGTTAAGTACGTTTACTCAACCAACCGCGCCGAGGGACTTATGGAAAACGGTCAGCATGTTCGCAGTGTTTACTCAACCGCTAAGGCTATCGCGAATTATGTTAAATCGTCAGGCAGCGCAACCTACGCTTCATTAGGCGAAGGTAACGAGGCGGCGTTTGAGACAGCTATCACAAACATAATTGCAGGCGCTAAGTCAACCGAAAAGCAGACTGTCGGAACGGAGCTTGACAACGGAACTATTCTGCTGTCCTTCACTTCCGAAAATGCTGGAATTATCAAAGGCAATTAATTAAGGGAGGATATAGAAAATGAAGAAAGAATATCTCAGCCCTATGTTGGAATATACGGAAAGGTACAACGCAAACCGTATATGCAACGATGAAGAAGACGGCGATATACTCATAAACGTGAGCGGTGTGGAAGGCAACGGAACATATATGGACTAATTTCGTTATTCTCGGCTCCCTTAAAAGGAGCCGAGAATAAGAACCGCTTTAAACGCTTAAAAAAGGAGGGCATCGTTAATGCATAAAAAAGGCTTACGGTACGCAGGCTTACTGCTTAGTGCAATATTAGTTATTTCAGCCGCTTTTGTTCCCAACTATGCGGCAGATACGCCCGCGCAAAGAAGCGTGCCGTCTGCTGATTATATTGTCGGCAGCGAGGACGACGGCAGCGCGGTCGATACCGCACTTAAAAGCAAGATTGCTTCCGACAACCTTGTTGAACTCGATTTTGCATCCGGCACCGTTACCGATGAAACCGTCAACAAGCTGCTTGTTGAGAACAATGCCTTTTATGATGAAAGCTGTGACAAGTTTAAAAGAAACGTTTCGCTCACAAACGGCGGATTAAGACTTTTCAACTACTACAACTTCAATCAAGGCTCAACGCTCAGCAACGATGATATAAAATCAAATGCCAAAATGCAGTATTCGCTCAGAAGCGATTATATTGCGGGCGATATAGACGCCATTGATATGGTAGTCAACGTTCCGTATCTGCCCTATGAAAGCAGTTCGGAAAATATGGTAAACGTTTTTTTCCGTTCCGCGTTTTACGTTTGGTACGGCAAAAACGAATCGGGCGAGCTTATCGGCGCGAGGATAGGACGTGACAAAACGGGCTATTCTATGTATAGCTGTAAGCTGAATCCCGAAACAGGCGCCTACACGCAGTCAACCAACGAAAGGGTTGCCGCGGTAACGGGCGAAAAAATCCACATTTATATCTCTTATATATTCAACTATGACGACGGCGTTTATCAGGTCTGCGTTTATGCGGGCGGAATTGACGCTGACGGCAAGGAAACCATTGAGAACGCAAAGTATACGCCGAATGTGGCTTCAATACACGCAAAGCCGTTTATCAATCTTACAGAGCGTACCTTTGCTATGAGCTGTTCAACGCTCAACAGGGACAAGGATAAGTTTGATGCCTATGTTGAAAAGCTCGATATAGGTTTTGACGACGGCTACGATCAGGAAACCGAGTTTAAGGACAGCTTTAAAATGGCGCTCAATCTTGAAGAAAGCACGCTCTCTTATCAGGATAAGTCATTTATAGAGGCGGCTGTCGCCAAATATGAGACCTTACCCGTAAGGGAAAAGGGACTTTTTAAGAGAATGTACCTTAAATGGCAGGATTTCCTTAAAAAGATTGACGAATACGAAACGGCGGGTCAGCTTGATAACGAGCTTATCCGCGCGGAAAACAACTACGCTCCGCTGAGCGACGATCTGTCTTCAACAGGCTACCGCCGTTTTTACAACGTCGGCAGCGAGTCAAACCCGACAAGGCTCGAAACGGTATACGACGAAGAGCTGGGCAAAAATGTTATAAAGGTTCGTTCAACCGCAACCTACGTTCCTAAGACCTATACGGTGCCGTATAACTGGCAGTCGAACGTTGTAACCTTTAAGACCAAAATAGAGGGTGAGTTCCAAGACCTCAACAACGGATGGACCTTTTATCCGTGGTATGTTGACTCTAACAACTACGCGTCCCTTTATTTCACCGTTGCAAAGGACGGAACGATAAGACGTCTTTACCGCTCGGTAAAGGACGGCACGCAGATTACCGCCACGGGTCATATGGCTTTAAAAACGGCGATAGACCCAAGAAAGTGGTATGACGTAAGCATTGCCGTCAACGGCAACAACGTTATCATAAACTTCTCGCAGGAGGGCGTTGAAGACCCCTGCACTTTCGGTTACTCTCTGCCCTCGACCCGTGCGGCGTTCGCTTTCGGCGGCTGTAAGGGCGATGTGCCTGCCGCAAAAACCGACCCCGATACGGGCAAGACTATTTGGTACAACAAGGACGCGGCGGTTTATTACGCCGACCTTAATATGACGCTTGAAAAGAGCAGTTATGTACCAGACGGTGTAAACACCAAGATCACCGCCTATTACACGGGCAACACCGAGGTTGACGGCGGCGATATAGTATCGGTTATAGGTGAAGACCTTTATAACACAGTCTCTGCCGTTAAAATTGCAAGAGTGCCCGATCAGGTAAACATAAACGGCACGTCCTATCTCAGCGAAATCGCTTACGACAAGGGATCAAGACGTTCGGATGTTGCCGATTATCAGTTCAGTTACTATACTGCGCTTGACAACAATTTAAGCGGCAACTATATGTCCACAACTGCGGGTTGGGATTGGAAGGATACGTCTATCCTCCAATACACCGAAAATTCTCTGAATTTTGCCGTTCCGTCCGAATTTGAGCGCGGCGTATACGCCGTAAGGCTCTGCGGAAGAAACAGCTACAACGAGGATATAATACTTTACCTTAACAATGCCGATTTGGATTACTATGTCGGCGACGAGGGTACGACCGCCACGCCTGGCGGACAGCTCCAAATAATAGGCAAAGCGACCGTTCTTAACAGCGAAAAGATGTATGTCCAGCTGCGCGGAAAGGGCGGCACATATACCTATTATCCGCAAGTCGGGGACACACCTGACGGCGACAAACGCGTTACCGTTGACAGCAAATATTCGGTAATAATAAATCTTCCCAATAGTATCAAAAAGGGCGATTATGAATTGACCGTCTATAACGGATACGGTGACTCAACCTGTATTTCCGAACCGTTAAAGGTGACGATAGGCGATTCGCCAAAGGCTTCGTGGCCTGATTACACCGTTAATGTTGCCGACCTCGGCGCTACTGGCGACCAAAACCAAAACGCCACGCCGTATTTTGTAACGGCACTTACATTGCTTGCCGAACACGGCGGCGGAACTCTCTACATTCCTGCGGGTTATTTCAAGCTGATGCACTCGCTCGTAATACCCGAAAATGTCACCGTAAAGGGTGCGGGAATGGAAAGAACCTATATAGTAATAATTCCGCTTCACTATGATTTGGGCGAACTGCCTATGTACCACTTTGCGTATACGGGCAACGTCAGCTTTGAGGAATTTTCAATTCTCGGCTCGCGCGCAGGCAAAGTTTTCGGCTGTTACGCAACAAAGGACACCGAAAATGTGCATTGGAAGAATATCCGCTATCAGAAGTGGACCTTCACAGGAGCGCCGACAAGCGCGGCTGACGGTTCGGGCACATTGCTTTACGGCTACACCGCAAACGAAGTGTACTCAATGCTTGTTTCCGAACAGCGCACCTGCCAAAGCGGTTTCTTCTACTACAACAAGACAAGCGTGAAGATTGACAACTGGCGTGCCGACGGGTTGGATATTTATTCGGTAGGCCCTGTTAATCTTTCAAGCCCCGTATATTACGGCGGTCTTCGCAACGGAGGAATTATGAATTCCAAAATAGAAGTTGCGGGTTCGGCTTTCTTCTCTATGACGGGCAGTAATTTCATTTATTCAAACAATGAATATAACAGCGCAGGGCAGTCGGTAAACGGGGATAATATTTACTATTCGCACAACAGTTTCGGTAATATACCGAACAACAACCACGAAATTGCCGTTGCCGATGAGGGCATCTCCTACGGCTCCGATCGCAGCGGTGTTATAACCCCGTTCGAGGGCGACTCAACAGGAAGATATTTCACTATCAACAAGAACTTCAACCGCGGAGTGCTTGTAGGCAGTTCAATTGATGTTGTCGCGGGAAAGGGTCTCGGTCAAACGAGAAAAATAGTATATAACGAGGGCAACGTTATTCAGGTGGATAACGCATTTGAAGTTTCGCCGACGGCAAACTCCAATATAATCATAGCGGGCAGAAAAAATTATTTTATCACCGAAAACTATTTCCACGACGCGTCCTCTCCGATTGCATTCTTCGGAAACGGTATGGATATTATTCACGACAACAATGAATATGACGAAATGATTGACTGCGCTTTCTGGGCGCGCAACAGTATGGTTATATGGTATTTGAGCGTTACAAACGGCAACTTCCACGACCCCAAGGCTTACCACACGGTCGGCTTCGGGGATCAAACGGGCAAGAACTCACTGTACTTCTACTGCTCGGGCGTTGACGGCCACCGCGGTTCCGTTGTAAGAGACAACATCTTTGACGGATATGTATTCCAGATAGACCAGCCTACTACTCAGTCTTTAAAGGACACGATTATTCAGGACAACACCTTTAAAAACGTTGTCGGACGCAGCGCCTGCGCTGTACCTAACTCAAAGTCGGTTGACGGCGTTATTTACAGCAACAATATGTTCTATGAATGTGATAACGGCTATTCTACAACCGTTACAAACGGCTTCAACAGGCAGGGCTCAAAGCGCCTTATGATTTTGGGCACCACGCTTACCAACCGCATTGCGGGCGACGTAAACTTTGACGGTGTTGTGACCCTCAAAGACGCAACGCTTATCAAGTATTACGTGTTGGGATTGGTCGAGCTTGACGACGACCATCTTGCCGTTGCCGATGTCTACAAGGACAGGGGCACGGTTCACGTAGATAT
>CAKSQT010000011.1 GCA_934486755.1 uncultured Eubacteriales bacterium
GAGTCATACGGCTATCATCATACCAATCTGCACAATTAGTTGACATTAAAGGCATTTTGAATTATAATGACCGTATAAATTTTAAACATAGGAGAATTATTATGAAAAAGATAATTTCTATATTGCTTTTGTGCCTGGTTCTTGTTTTTTCCTTTGCCTCTTGCAAAAAGAAAGCGGGCAATAAGGATAACAGTTCGGACATAAATAGCACCGCAACTTCATCGGCAAGCAGTTCTGAAACGACGTCCTCTGAAAGCGGGAATACAACGTCTTCCTCATCTTCTTCAAAGGATACCAAAAAGGACAAACCCGCAACCAAGGGCGATAAAAAGAACGGTTCTTCGTCTGGCAGTTCGTCATCAGACATATCAGGCGGCATAACTATAATTGAAGACAACGGCAATAAGAACGACAATACCGATAACGGCAACAAGGACAACAGCGGTAGCAGCAGTTCAAGCAGCGAGTGGTTTCCTGGTAATTGGTAAAATCTAATAATTAAAAATCAACCGACTGAAATTCAGTCGGTTGATTTTTTTACAAGTATAATTTTTAATTAGGTATTCTTCTGTAAAGCTCGGTGGTTTTGCAGATAATTCCTGCAAGCCAATCGTTAATGCAGTCGACACCAATGCGCCACTGCCAATTTCCCGACGGAGTGGACGGGACGTTTATACGCGCCGAATTGTCAAGCCCCAAAAAGTCCTGCATTTGAAGAATAACGGTATCGGCGGTTGTTGCCATTGCCGATTTTATAAGTGCCCAGTTAAAGCTCTCGCTTTCATTTATACGCAGATAATTGCACATAAATTCAAGCTCATTTTTAGGTGCGTTTTTCAGGTAGCCTATTGCGGTATCGTTGTCGTGCGTTCCTGTATATAAAACGCAGTTTTTAATCACGTTGTGCGGCAAATACGCGCTGTCAGCCGACGGATCAAAAGCAAACTGCAACACCTTCATACCTGGGAACCCCGTGTGCTTTAAAAGACTGCGCACATCGTCGTCAAGCGTTCCGAGGTCTTCGGCTATAATGTTTATATTGCCGAGTTTTTTCGTAATAACATCAAAAAGGTCTTCTCCGGGTCCTTTTTTCCATTCGCCGTTTACGGCGGTCTTGTCGCCGTAGGGTATGCTGAAATACGAGGAAAAGGCACGGAAGTGGTCAATGCGGACTATATCGTACATTTTTGAAGCGTAATTCAGCCTGTTAAGCCACCACTTGTATCCGTCTTTCTTCATATAATCCCAATCGAAAAGAGGATTGCCCCAAAGCTGACCGTCGTCCGAAAAAGCGTCGGGGGGACAGCCCGCAACCGCGCTCGGTTTCAGATCCTTGTCGAGCAGGAACTGTTCGGGTGACGCCCAAACATCGGCGCTGTCGTAAGCGGCATATATCGGCATATCGCCGATTATGTATATTCCGTTTTTGTTGGCGTACTTTTTGAGCGCGTCCCATTGCTTAAAAAATAGGAATTGCTGCATTTTGTAAAAGTCGGTTTCGTCCGATAGATTAGCCGCGGCTTCGCTCATAAATCTGTCAACACGAAATTTAAGTCCGTCACGCCATACGTCAAAGCTCGCACCGTTAAGGGAATTCTTTATTGCCATAAACATTGAAAAATCGTCAAGCCAATAGGTGTTAAAACGGCAAAAGGTATCAAACCCGTGCGGCGCGTTAAGTTTAAAGCGTTCGTGCGCCTTTTTAAGTATCTTAAAACGGTTTTTATATATCGTTTCGTAGTCAACCTTTGAAGCGTCGTCACCCCAATCAAAAGCCTTTATTTCGGCTTCGGTCAGAAGTCCGTCCTCGCAAAGCATATCAAGGTCAATAAAATACGGATTTCCCGCAAATGAGGAAAAGGATTGATATGGCGAATCCCCGAACCCCGTCGTGCCGAGAGGAAGTATCTGCCAATAGCGCTGACCCGATTTTTTCAAAAAGTCAACAAATTTATAAGCCTGTTTTCCGAATGTGCCTATTCCGTATTTGGAAGGCAAAGAGAAAACAGGCATAAGAATACCGCTTGCTCTCATTATATCACCTTTTGTTGTTAAGCCTGTATGAAAGCGTCATAAGACTGTCGCCGAAGTGGACGTTTTCAACATATATATCGGGATATTTGAGAGCTAAATCATAGTGGCTGAAATTCCAAAAACCTTTTATTCCGAGTTTAACAAGCTGATCGGAAATACCGCGCGCCGCATCTTTCGGAATGCAGAGAATTGCGGTATCAGGCAGATTTTCGCGGCAAAACTCATCAATAGTAGATGTGTTGCGAATGGGAAGACCCCTGACAACCTGTCCTATAAGAGATTCCTTGCTGTCAAAAATGCCTACCAGCTTAAATCCCATCTGCTCAAAATTGATGTGCAGCGCAACGGCTCTGCCGAGGTTGCCTACACCGATAAGAATTGCGCTTTTAAGGCTGTCAAGACCTAAAATACGCCCAATTTCCGACTGCAATAATTCAATATTATAACCGTAGCCTTGCTGACCGAAGCCGCCGAAGCAGTTAAGATCCTGTCTTATCTGACTTGCGGTGAGTCCCATTTTTTCGGATAATTCGCGCGATGATATGCGCGTCATTCCTGCGGATTTAAGCTCACCTAAAAATCTATAATAGCGAGGCAGTCGCTTTATAACGGAATTGGAAATAGTGCCGTTACCCATTATAAATCCTCCTTTATGGTAATATCATATATATAATAATAGTCCATTGTGAAAAAAATGTCAACTTTTTTAAAAAAGTACTTGACAAATTTTTAAAAATGATTATAATAAAATAGTAATCATTACTGATTTGAGGTGCGCAATGAAAAATTATTCCAGACAAAGGGAGGCTATACTAAGCGCACTCCGCTCGACGGATACTCACCCGACGGCGGCTGATGTTTATAAAATGGTGAAACAAATAATACCCAACATAAGCCTTGGAACCGTTTATCGCAACCTGTCGGAGTTAAGTGCCGCAGGCGAGATATTGAGTATTTCGGTGGGGGACGGGACAGAGCATTTCGACGGCGATAATTCAGCACATTTGCATCTGCACTGCAATATGTGCGGTTCGATAACCGACGCAAGGTTCGAAGACGCCGAAATTCAAAGATCTGCAAGAGCGGAGAATTTTGAACCGCAATGTGTAGTTTGCGTTGTCTACGGAATTTGCGATTCCTGTAAAAACAGTTTTGAAAAAGCGGATGGGGAAAGCGATAAATCCCCGTCGGCTGAAATAAATTAAAAAAAATCGGAGGAAATTAAAATGAAAAAATTTGTATGTCTTGTTTGCGGATATGTCTATGAGGGAACCGAGCCGCCTGCCGAGTGCCCGTTGTGTCACGCTCCCGCTTCCAAGTTTAAAGAGCAGGGTGGGGATCGTTCTTGGGCTGCCGAGCACGTTGTAGGCGTTGCAAAGGGCGTTGACCAGAGAATAATCGACGGTCTTCGTGAAAACTTCAACGGCGAATGCAGTGAAGTCGGTATGTATCTTGCTATGTCGCGTGTCGCTCACCGCGAGGGTTATCCCGAAATCGGGCTCTATTGGGAAAAGGCGGCTCTTGAAGAGGCTGAACACGCCGCTAAATTCGCCGAGATGCTCGGCGAGGTCTTGACCGACAGCACCAAGAAAAACCTTGAAATGCGTGTTGACGCCGAAAACGGCGCTACCCTCGGCAAGTTCGAGCTTGCTAAGCTCGCTAAGGAACTCGGCCTTGACGCAATCCACGATACAGTCCACGAAATGGCTCGTGATGAAGCCCGTCACGGCAAGGCTTTTGAGGGTCTTTTGAACAGATATTTCGGCAAATAATTATAAATGAATTAAATCACAAAATTCAAAAAAGGAGAAAACAAAAATGAAATATGTATGCCCTTGCGGATATATTTATGACGAGGCTGTCGGCGATCCCGACAACGGTATTGCTCCCGGAACAAAATGGGAGGACGTTCCCGACGATTTTGTTTGCCCCGTCTGCGGACTCGGCAAAGATATGTTTGAAGCAGAATAATTTGCAAAAAAATGAGGCTGCCGAAAGCGGGTTAACCTGCTTTCGGCAGCCTCATTGGTGATCCATCGGGGATTCGAACCCCGGACACCTTGATTAAAAGTCAAGTGCTCTGCCAACTGAGCTAATGAATCAAATGGACAGCTTTATTATTATATCAACCAATGTCCATTATGTCAAGCAAAAACTTCCTGTTTATTACATTTTTTCTGAATTATTGCAAATATCGTTAAATTCTGACTATATTAATGCACTGCCGTGCTTTCTTTTTTACCCTTTGAATCCGAGCCTGAGAGTTCGGATATACTTACCGCCGCGTTATGCGGTATCGGTTTCCATTCAACCTTTGTAAACAACGCTATCACAAGCGAGAGCTTTCCTATGAGGTCAAACAGGGGAAAGGTAAAGCAGAACCAAACCTTTTTATACCATTTAATCGGTTTTATGCGCGAGTTTTCGGCGATAAAAACGTAAGCGGCGGTGATCATTGATGTGACCCAAGTCTTTAAAGTCCAATAAAGCGTTGCGCAGGTGAGGGTGTAGTATGCGCCGAACTTTGCCGTTCCGATTACAAGCAGGGATATTTTGAGCGCATATACTACAACGCGTTTAAGGACGGTATATAACGAACGGGGGAATATGGTGGTGAGCATATCGTAGCTCATTATACGGTTAAGTATTTGCTCGCCAAAAGGCTGCTTGCGGTTTTGCTTAGGGAGAACAAATATATTGACAAACAGTTTTCCGCCCGATTCGACAAGGGCTTGCAGATGTCCTTTTGCCCAACGGATACGCTGGCGCATAGCCGTCTTTATGTCAACAGGCTGCTCGTCATAAAATATTGCGTTGTTGTTAAACGATATTCGGTAACCGTTGACGACCGCGTCGGCAGAAAGTGCTCTGTCCTCTGTGAGTGAGGTATAATTCCAACCGTTTTCGATAATCTCGTGCGACATCAAAAAGCCCGTGCCCTGTATACGCGAAGCAAGCCTGAATACCGATTTTGCACGGTGCTCGTTTCTCACGGTTCTCAGCCAGTGCAGTGCGTATGAAGCGGAAATCCAATTATCGTCGAAATTCTTTGTATTGCGGTATCCGACTACCAGCTTTTCGCCTGCGTCAAAGGCGTCGTTCATTCTTGAAATGTAATCTTCTTTTAAAAGGTTGTCCGCATCGAAAACAAAATAACCTTCAAATGCGTCTATTCCATAGTTTCTCCTTATACATTCAACAAGAAATTGCAAAGCATACCCTTTTGTGCGGTGTTCGTTATCAAAACGCTTGTAGCAGACAGCGCCTGCCTTTTCGGCTATCTCGGCAGTATTGTCGGTGCAGTTATCCGCCACAACAAAAATTTTAACAAGCTCAGCGGGATAGTCTTGCAGTCTTATGCTTTCAATTAAATTGCCTATAACCGCTTCCTCGTTGCGCGCGGCAATTAAAACAGCATATTTGTGTTGCTTTTCTGCCGCGGGGAAGGTTCTGGTAGCAAAAAGTCCTGTAATTTTGAAAACAATTTTGTACTTCCATAGCCAACCGAGTATCGCGCTTATGAAAGCCAATACTGCTATAATACCGTGTACCGTTGTAATATAACCGTTCATATAATCACCTTAGGTTTTTCAGCCAACTGTATAAAAATCCCCGAAACCGCGTGATTTCGGGGATTTGTGAATTTCCTTAAAGCAAATAAATTATTTAAGCTCTACGGTAGCGCCAACCTCGGTGAGCTTAGCCTTCATAGCCTCAGCGTCATCCTTGGAAACAGCTTCTTTGAGGGTCTTAGGAGCGCCGTCAACGAGAGCCTTAGCCTCAGCAAGGCCGAGACCTGTTATCTCACGAACAGCCTTAATAACCTTAATCTTTTCGCTGCCTGCTGCTGCGAGAACAACGTCAAACTCAGTCTTCTCCTCAGCTGCTGCTGCGCCGCCTGCTGCCGGAGCTGCTACTGCAACTGCTGCTGCTGCGGATACACCAAACTCCTCTTCTACTGCTTTAACAAGTTCAGAAAGTTCAAGAACTGTAAGAGTTTTTAACTCTTCGATCATAGCTGTGATTTTCTCAGATGCCATTTTTTATTCCTCCAAATATTTTATAGTTTTTTAATTATTCAGCGTCAGCGGAACCGTCTTTATCAACGATAGCCTGAACAGCGCGGGCAAATGCCGCGATAGGTGCCTGGAATGCTCCGAGCACGGTAGCAAGCAGAACCTCTTTCGAGGGCAGCTTTGCAAGAGAATCAATAGTGTCAAGGTCGATAACCTTTCCGTCAAGGAAACCTGTCTTGATTTTGAAATTCTCGTGAGATTCCGCGAACTTGCAAAGAATTCTTGCAGCAGCGGTATAATCTTCGTTAGAAAGGGCGATAGCCGTTGTGCCTTCAAGTACAGACTCAATCTCCTGAACGGAAGTACCGTCTATTGCACGGCGGAGAATAGTGTTTTTAACTACGAAGTAGTCAACGCCGTTCTCACGGAGTTCTTTACGAAGAGCGGTATCATCGGTCACGTTGGTGCCTTTGTAGTCAACAACTAAACCGGTGACGGCGCCTGCAATCTTTTCGGAAAGCTCGGCAACCTGCTTTTGCTTTTGTTCTAAAACCAATGCGTTAGGCAATTTGTTTCACCTCCGAGTAGTAAGTAAAAATGCCCGTCCAAAAAACGAGGACAGGCATAAATCAACACAAATTAACTTACGCGCAACCTCGGCAGGCGAAAACTTACGGCTTGACGCCACCTGCTGTCTTTGGAACTGCAACAATGGGATTATACAACACATTTGCCTTTATGTCAAGCATTTTTTCCTTGAATATGATTTTGTTGCGGATAATATGAAGTATTATGTTTAAAATCCTTGAAAAATGTTGTATTTCATTGTATAATGATATGTAATTTATTTACTAATTCATTAATATTGCGGGGTTATGTTATGGTAAAAGCTGTTGTAGGCGCAAACTGGGGCGACGAGGGCAAGGGTAAAATAACCGATATGCTCGCGGGAAATGCCGATATTGTCGTTCGTTTTCAGGGTGGTGCCAATGCAGGTCATACGATTAAAAATAAATACGGCAAGTTCGCTCTTCACACATTGCCGTCTGGCGTGTTTAACGAGGGCGTTATTAACTGTATAGGCAACGGCGTTGCGCTTGATGTTGAAAAGCTGTTGCGCGAATATAACGATGTGGTTGCCAAGGGCGTTCCTGCACCGAAATTGGTTATTTCGGAACGCTGTCAGATGGTAATGCCTTACCATGTGCTTTTTGATGTTTATGAGGAGGAACGCCTCGGCAAAGCGAGCTTCGGTTCGACAAAATCGGGAATTGCTCCTTTCTATTCCGACAAGTACGCGAAGATCGGTTTTCAGGTCTGCGAGCTGTTTGATGAAAAAGCGCTACGTGCAAAGCTAGAACGTGTTTTAGAGGTCAAGAATATCCTTATAGAAAATCTCTATAAAAAATCGCCGCTTTCGGTTGACGAAATATTTGAAAAACTGATGTCCTGGAAAGAGGGTATAGCGCCCTTTGTCGGCGATGTGCGCAAGCTCGTATATGAAGCCGATAAAGCAGGTAAGACCGTTCTTTTGGAGGGTCAGCTCGGCACCCTTAAAGATACCGACCACGGAATTTATCCTATGGTTACGTCTTCCAACACAATAGCGGGCTACGGCGCCGTCGGCGCGGGAGTTCCGCCGTATGCTATAAAGGAAATTTATACGGTCATAAAGGCGTACTCGTCTGCTGTCGGCGCGGGAGCTTTTGTCAGCGAAATATTCGGCGACGAGGCAAAGGCTATGCGCGACCACGGCGGGGACGGCGGCGAATACGGCGCTACCACGGGCAGACCGCGCAGAATGGGCTGGTTTGACGCTGTTGCTACACGTTACGGCTGTGAAGTTCAGGGCACAACGCACGGTGTTCTTACCGTTGTGGACGCACTTGGGTATCTTGATGAATTAAAGGTATGCGTAGGGTATGAAATAGACGGCAAGGTAACGCGTGATTTCCCTGTTACGGGTCTTCTTGAAAGGGCAAAACCCGTGTATGAGACTCTGCCTGGTTGGAAATGCGACATAAGCGGAATAACGAAGTATTCCGACCTGCCCGAAAACTGCCGCAAATATATAGAGTTTATCGAGAAAGAAATAGGCTTTGAAATAAAGCTGGTAAGCAACGGCCCCGCAAGAGAAAACATTATCGTAAAGGAATAGGATTATGAATTTTACACCGATTGATAATAAAGGTCTTGTGGACGGATTTTGCATAGTAAAGTCAGCTGAACGCAAGGTATCTTCCAAGGGCGACGCATATCTTGACTTAATGCTAGGCGACCGTGACGGTGAGATCAACGCAAAACTCTGGCGTTACGTTGAAGATATACACGGGGTTTACGAAACCAACGACATAGTAAAGGTAAGAGGTACAATATCGCAGTATAACGGTGCGGATCAGTTGCGCGTTGAAAAGATACGACACGCCGCTGAGTCCGACGGCGTTAATATTGAAGATTTTGTGAAAAGCACGGCTTATTCGGGCGAAATGATGTATAACGAGCTTATAGGTATAGCTTCCGAGTTTAAAGATGACGACCTTAAAGCGATAGTTACGGGGATATATGAGGAAAACCGTTTGAAACTGCTTTATTGGCCCGCGGCATTTAAACTGCACCACGCGGTGCGCGGAGGATTGTTGTTCCACACACTCTCAATCGTTCGGCTTGCCGAGGGCGTTTGCAAGGTTTATCCGTTTGTCGACAGGGACCTGCTTATATCGGGCGCTATGCTGCACGACATTGCAAAGACTGTTGAATTTGAAGTGTCCGACACGGGAATAGCCTCAGGTTATTCCGCCGAAGGCAATCTTCTCGGGCATTTGGCTATGGGCGCTATGATGATTGAAAAATACGCAGAAAAAGCAGGAATCAACCGCAAAACGGCGGTCTTGCTTGAACATATGGTTCTTTCACATCACGGCGAGCCCGATTTCGGAGCCGCGGTTCGTCCTATGTTTATTGAGGCGGAACTGCTTTCCGAGCTTGACCTTATGGATTCGAGGGTTTACGAAATGCAGGAGGCGGTTTCGTCAACTAAGAACGGTGAGTTTTCAAACAGAATTTGGGCGATGGATAACAGGAAGTTATACAATCATTCAAGAAGCGATATGAATAACGCGACAAAATTGTTCTGATAATAAAAAAGAATACAGGGGACATTTAGTGCCGTTTATATCAAATGTCCTTATACTGTATAAAAAATTTTAAAAACGGCAGAATGGAGAAAATTATGAAAATAACAAAAGATATGCTTATAGGCGATGTACTTGATATTGACAGCGGTGCAGCAGAATTTTTCTTTGAAATAGGTATGCATTGCTTGGGTTGCCCCGCTTCGAGAGGCGAGAGCATTGAACAGGCGTGCGAGGTTCACGGAACCGACCCTGATGCTTTGATAGAAAAGCTCAATAAATATTTTGAAAACAAATAATGTATAATTTGAGTAAAAGGCTCGGCGTGATTGCCTCGCTTGTTAAGCAGGGCGCGCGCGTGTGCGATGTGGGGACAGATCACGGTTATTTGCCGATAGCACTTAAAAAAAGCGGTTTGGCTTCAAGCGTTATCGCAACCGATCTGCGCGAGGGTCCTTTGTCAAATGCCGCGGAAAATATAGCCTTGTCAGGCGTAAACGGCATAGAACTGAGACTTTGCGACGGGCTTGACTCCGTTTCAAGCAATGAGACAGATACTGTTGTTATCGCAGGTATGGGCGGAGAGGTTATTTCTGGCATTATAGCTCGGTGTGATTGGCTGAAAAATGACGGGATAACGCTCATTCTCCAACCTACAACATCGCCTGAGTTTTTGCGCCGTTTTTTATACAGCAACGGTTTTGAAATACAAAAAGAGCCTGCCGTGATTGAATGCGGCAAGGCTTATTCCGTTATGAAGGTAAGATTTACCGGCAAGGCTTATGCTTTGCCGGAACATTTTTACTATATCGGAAAGGTCGATACCTTGGAAAACGACGGCATTGAATACTTAAACAGGCAGTATAAGCGTTGCAAAAACTGTGCCGACGCTTTGGCAAACAATGCGGATAATAAAGAAAAATTTAATTATTATAAATCTGTCGCCGAAAAACTGCGCGAAGTAATCGGGGGTGAGGAAAGTGGCATTTGACGGAGGAATGTTATACAAGGTCAAAAACGAGCTTTTGACGGCTGTTGACTGTCACGTTGATAAGATATATCAGCCATCGCGTGATGAGCTTATCATTTCATTCAGGAAAAAAGGCTTTGTAAAGCGTGTTTTTATTTCGGCGAGACCAGGTGCCTCGCGCATACATTTTACCGAAAACAAATTTGAAAATCCCGAAACCCCTCCGATGTTTTGTATGCTGCTGCGTAAACATCTTTCCTCTGCGCGCCTTGTTTCGGTTGAACAAAACGGTTTTGAGCGCGTGTTGGAGCTTGTGTTTTTTGCTACCGACGAAATGGGCGATCGCGTGACGTTGCGGCTTGTTTGCGAGCTAATAGGAAACCAATCTAACATAATACTTGTAGGTAATGAGGGCAGAATAATCGACAGCGTCCGCCGAAGCGATATTGAGAGCGGAAAGCGGTTAGTTCAACCAGGCGCCCGCTATGAATATCCAACATCACAGCAAAAGCTCGATCCGACAAGAGAGAACATAGCGAATATTTGCACCGAATTGTTTTCGTTTGGCGATATGCCTATTTCTAAGGTACTGTTAAGGACTGTAAACGGATTTTCTCCGCTTATATGCAGAGAGATAGCCTGCCTTGCTTCGGGAAATGACGTTTCTGTTTCAGAATGTGATAAGGACAGCGTTGTTAACGCCCTTTCAACGGTTATCAGCGCACTTTCGGGGCAGGGAATACCTGTAATGCTCACCGAGGAAAACGGTACTCCGTTTGACTATTCTTATGTTGATATACGTCAATATGGCGATAAATTTGAAAAAAAGCAATTCGGCACATACTCCGAACTGTTGGACGGATTTTATACCGCACGCGACACCGCCGCAAGAATAACTCACTCGGCAAAGGATATTGTCAGGCTTGTTGAAAACTTAAAGACAAGGGCGGAAAAAAGGCTTGCTTTAAGGCTTGACGAATTGCAAAACTGTCAAAACCGTGAGCAATACAGGATTTTCGGCGAGCTTTTAAAGGCAAATTTGTACGCTATACAGCAGGGAAGCCGTTTTGCAGAGGTTCCGAATTATTATGACGAATCGTTGAGTACGGTGCGAATACCCCTCGACCCTTCGCTTTCGCCTGCGGCAAATGCGGCAAAGTATTTTAAAGATTACAAAAAAACCTACACCGCCGAGCAACATTTGAACACACTGACCCAAAATGATAAAAACGAAATAGTGTATTTCGACTCTGTGCTTGACAGCATTTCGAGGTGTACCGCGTTGTCGGATATTAATGAAATAAGGGAGGAGCTTGCCGATGCGGGCTATCTTCGCAGTACCGCTAAAAAACAAAAGAAAAGCAATAAAGGAGCGGCATTGCTTGAATATACTTCAAGCGAGGGATACCGAATAGTTGTCGGCAAAAACAACCGTCAGAACGATTATATAACCACGGTGCTTGCGGCTAAAAACGACCTCTGGTTCCACGTAAAGAATATCCCTGGTTCTCACGTTGTGGTTATGTGTAACGGCGGCGAGGTTTCCGATGACACAGTTGCGGCGGCGGCACAGCTTGCCGCGTACCACTCAAAAGCGTCTTCTTCATCTAATGTCCCTGTCGATTATACCCCTGTCAAATATGTAAAGAAACCGAACGGTTCAAAGCCTGGAATGGTAATTTATACAACTAATAAAACAGTATACGTAACACCAAAGGAGATAAATTTATGAATATCGGTGTTTCAACCGCGTGCTTTTATCCGCTTGAAACAGAGGTAGCCTTTGAGGACCTCGGAAAAGCGGGCGTAAAAAATGCAGAGATATTCTTCAATGCCGATTGCGAGCTTAAAGACAGTTTTATTGATATGCTGATCGACATAAAAAATGAATACGGAATAAACGTCTCGTCGGTTCACCCTGCATCTGCTTTTACGGAATCGTTTGTCTTCTTTTCCGCTTATGAAAGGCGGTTCACCGAGGGTATTCAGAACTATTGCCGATATTCTGAAATTGCGGCAAGGCTCGGAGCAAAGTATATAATTATGCACGGCGGCAAGCTGAACTCTGTCCTTAGCGATGAGGAATACTGCGAGCGGTTTATGAGAATCAAGGAAGCGGTCCGAAAAAACGGCGTTACCGTTTTGCAGGAAAACGTTTTGCGGTTAAGAGCGGGGGATATAGAGTTTTTAAAATCAATCCGCAACATTCTCGGCGACGAAGCCGAAATGTGCCTTGATATAAAGCAGGCATTGCGCTGCGGATATGACCCCTATGAGCTTATTAATCTTTTTTACAATAATATACGGCATTATCATATCAGCGACCACAACCTGTCGTCAGATTGCCTTTTGCCCGGCAGAGGCGGCTTTGATTTCGGAGAGTTTTTCAAAAAGCTGAAATCCTTCGGCTATAACGGCTCCTGTATTATTGAAGTATATAACAACGCTTATAAGGATTACAGCGAAATATATCGGTCGTATGAGTTTTTACAGAAATATCGTTAGGGGGTATTCCTTTGTTTTCAAGGTTGAAAAGTGTGGGGCTGTTCGGCATAGAGTCTTATATGATAGAAATTGAGGCAGATGTTTCAACAGGACTGCCGTGCTTTGATATAGTCGGTCTTCCCGATACAGCCGTTAAAGAATCGCGCGACAGAGTGCGTTCCGCCATTAAAAACTGCGGATTTAAGTTTCCTATGGGAAGAATAACGGTAAACCTTGCGCCTGCCGACCTTAAAAAAGAGGGCGCGGTCTACGATTTACCGATACTTCTTGCTATTTTAAAGGCTTCGGGTCAGATAAAGAACGATTTTTCCGACAGCGTGTTTATCGGCGAGGTGGCGCTTGACGGCAGGATCCGTCCGATAAACGGTGCGCTTGCCATTACAATTACTGCAAGACTAAACGGTGTAAGCAACGTATTCGTTCCCGAAGATAACGCAAGAGAAGCGGCGGTTATAAGCGGCATAAACGTATTTCCTGTTTCAAATATAAAACAAATAATAGAGCATTTGACTGGCGAAGTGGAATTAAAACCGTCTGAAAATACGGTTCCGCAGCAAGAGCGCAATATAAGACATCTCGATTTCAGCGATGTCAAGGGTCAGACCGCCGCAAAAAAGGCTCTTGAAATTGCTGCCGCGGGAGGGCACAATATACTTTTAATAGGCCCGCCGGGAGCAGGCAAAAGTATGCTCGCAAAGCGTTTGCCTACAATACTGCCCGAAATGACCTTTGAAGAAAGCATTGAAACAACAAAGATACACTCAATAGCGGGAATTTTGGATAAAAACAATCCTATAATAACCGAAAGACCGTTCAGGTCGCCGCATCATACCATATCGCCCGCGGGACTTACAGGCGGTGGCACCGTGCCAAAACCAGGTGAAATATCGCTTGCACATAACGGGGTTCTTTTCCTTGATGAATTTCCCGAATTCAGGCGCGAGGCGATGGAAGCAATGCGTCAGCCTATTGAGGACGGAAAGGTTACTATATCAAGGGTAGCAGGCTCGCTTACATATCCGAGTTCTATTATGCTGGTAGCCGCTATGAACCCGTGTCCCTGCGGATTTTTCGGACACCCCACGCGTAAATGTATATGTTCACAGAATGCGGTACGTAAGTATTTGAATAAAATTTCGGGACCGATGCTTGACCGACTTGATTTGCATATCGAAGTTCCGCCAGTCGATTATAAATCTCTCAGCTCTGCGGCTTCGTGCGAGACTTCGGCTCAAATACGCGAGCGGGTAAACAAAGCGCGCAGGATACAGGTGAAACGCTATGAGGGAACAGGTATTACCTGTAACGCCAGACTTACCCCTGATATGTTGAAAGAATACTGTAAAACGACCGACGACGCTAATGAGTATTTGCGTATTTCATTCGACAGGCTCGGTATGTCGGCTCGTGCTTATGACAGGATTTTGAAGGTCGCAAGGACAGCGGCAGACTTGGAAGGAAGCGAAATAATAAAAAAATCGCATATTTTTACAGCAATTTCGTTCAGAAGTCTTGACAGAAAGTACTGGGGCGAGTAAAATAGATATATCGCAATTTAATGTTTCCCGCTTTGCGGGAATATGGGGGCGTAGCTCACCTGGGAGAGCGCTACATTCGCATTGTAGAGGTAGTGAGTTCGAGTCTCATCGTCTCCACCAGAAAAAAGCACTTGCAAATGCAAGTGCTTTTTTTATCAAATTCGATATGTGAAATATAACTACAATGTAATCACAGATATTTTATTGACGTGTTGTGCGAACATATAAATTCAATGCCTTGGTATTTCGCTTTCAGCATTTCTGCAAGAGGTTCAACAACAACGTCTTCGGTGTTAAAGTGTCCTGCGTCATATACCGCAATGTCGTATAATTGCGAATCTATAAAAACGTTATGTTTTACGTCCGCGGTGATAAGCGCGTCGCAGCCGAAATCAGCCGCGTCTTGCAAGAATTCGCCGCCGCTTCCTGAGCAAACAAGAACCTTACTTACCGTGAGAGAACATGGGGTATACTTTACACGGACGTTTAGGCTTTCGCCTATAATCTCTGCGAGTCTGTCGGCAGAGCAGGGTGATATGTTTCCAATCCGTACACAAAATCCGTCGTGCGCTTTAACGGGCGTTGTATCGGTTAGACCGAGCCGTTCGCACAGACAGTCGTTTACGCCGCCTTTGCCTACATCGAGATTAGTGTGCATAGAAATTACCGAAATGCCTTTTCTTATTAGTTCGTATACAACAGAACCTGATTTGCAGTTTTTTAATCCGCCGAATATAACAGGGTGGTGGGATATTATGAGATTGCAGTCGGTTTCTGCGGCAGTCTTGATTGCGGATAAATCGCAGTCCAGCGTTACAAGCGCTTTTTTTACTTTCGCTTCACCGTCTCCCACTAGAAATCCTGCATTATCAAACTCGGCGGCGTCGGTTACAGGAAATTTTTCGTTAAGGAAACCGAAAATATCGTTAACAGTTACAGTACTCATAAAAGCTATGCCTTCTTGGAAAACGAATCTTTGAGCGCAACTGTTCTGTTAAATACGGGTCTTTCCTTTGTTGAATCAGGATCAATGCAGAAATAACCCTGACGCATAAATTGGAACACATCGCCGACATTTGCGTCTGCAAGCGAAGCGTCGATTTTGCAGTTGTCTATAATCTTCAACGAATCGGGATTAAGGTTTTCGGCAAACGAAGAAACGCCTTCTTCATCGCTTGGATTAGGAACATTAAACAGACGGTCGTACAGCCGTACCTCCGCATTTATGCAATTTTCGGCGTTCACCCAATGCAGAGTGCCTTTTACCTTTCTTCCGTCAGGTGTTTCTCCGCCGTAGCTTTCGGGGTCATAGGTGCAGTGAACAACCGTTATGTTGCCGTCGGCATCAGTTTCGTGAGAGGAATACTTAATATAGTAAGCGCCTTTAAGACGTACTTCCTTTTGCGGACAAAGCCTGAAATATTTGCCGGGCGGGTCGAGCATAAAATCGTCCTGCTCTATAAAAATTTCCTTTGAAAAGGTGACCTTGCGTTTTCCAAGCTCAGGCTTGTTAGGATTAATTTCTATTTCAATTTCCTCTGTTTTACCGTCGGGATAGTTGTCGATTACTACCCTTAAAGGACGGAGTACAGCCATTGTGCGCTCGGCATTTTCATTAAGATTGTCACGAACGCAGGATTCAAGCAACGCATAATCAATAACGCTGTAAGCCTTGGAAACGCCTATCTTGTCAACAAACGCACGGATCGCCTCCGCAGGGTAACCGCGCCGTCTCATACCGCAGATTGTTGCCATTCTCGGGTCATCCCAACCGCTCACAAGACCGTCGTTTACGAGTTTTAAGCATTTGCGCTTGCTTGTCAAAGTGTAATTGATATTCATACGCGCAAATTCTATCTGCCTCGGCGGATTTTCTATATCGCACGCCTTTAACACCCAATCATAAAGAGGGCGGTGGTTCTCAAATTCCAATGAGCAAAGCGAGTGGGTAACACCCTCTTTTGCGTCGCTGAGCGGATGCGCAAAATCGTACATAGGATAAACACACCACTTGTCGCCTGTGCGGTGGTGCGGCACTTTCATTATTCGGTAAATTATCGGGTCGCGCATATTGAGGTTTGACGACGACATATCTATCTTCGCCCTTAAAACCATTGCTCCGTTGTCAAACTCACCGTCGGTCATACGCTTAAACAATTCGCGGTTTTCTTCTATCGGACGGTTTCGGTATTTGCTTTCTTTGCCAGGTTCGGTAAGGGTTCCGCGCATTTCGCGAATTTCATCGGCGCTTGACTCGTCAACAAAAGCAAGCCCCTTGTCGATCAGCTTTAACGCACATTCGTACAGGAAATCAAAGTAATCCGAGGCATAGTAAACATTGTCCCAATGAAAACCGAGCCACTTTATGTCTTCTTTTATGGCGTCGGTGTACTCCACGTCTTCCTTTACGGGATTGGTGTCGTCAAGCCTTAAATTGCAGGTTCCGTTGTATTTTTCAGCGGTTGCAAAATCAATGCATATTGCCTTTGCGTGACCTATGTGAAGATAACCGTTGGGTTCAGGCGGAAATCGGGTCTGAACGTGATTGTATACGCCTTCCTTTAAATCTTCATCAATAAAATCGTGTATAAAATTGGACGGTGCGGTTGTTTCTTCTGCACCTGAAATAATTTTTTCTTCCATTGTCTGGTCTCCGTATCAATTAATCTCTTTTATTGCGCCGTCAATGCGTTCAAGACAGCGTTCTTTGCCGAGAACCTTCATAATACCGCAAAGGTCGGGAGTGTTTCTTCTGCCCGTAACCGCTATTCGCAGTACAGTGCTCAAATCGCCTGCGTGACCCTTGTATTTTTCGGGTTCGGCTTTGTATTGCTTTGTCTCGGCGGCAAAACCGATTTCTGCCGCAATGGCTTTAATTTTGTCAAACCATTGCTGTCGGTCGTCGGCGGTATCATATACTTCCTTATACTTTTCAAGGAAACATACTGCGTCTTCGGGTTTAATGTTATCGGGCAGGGTGTAGTCCCGCTTGTAAAGCTCATCATAAAAATATGAGAAATAGTCCTTAGCTTCGTTCCACTTTGCAATGTCCTTGCGCGGCTTCGGAACATCTCTGTCAATAGCAAGAACCGATTTTGTATAATCTGCGTTCTTTGTCAGGATACCGTAAAATTCACCGTCAAATTCTTTTGCCCATTCGGTGAGCTTGTCGTAAACTGAACTGCTTGAAAGACGGGAAATGCAGGTCTTGCTTACATCATTCAGTTTGTTTTCGTCAAACAGCGCTCCCGAAACGCTCATCTTTTTAAGATTAAACTTGAATTTTTTATAGTCCTCGTTTTGATTGGCGCGGCGCCAATCCTCAAAATCGGAGGCGGCTATTGTCATAAGATATTCAATAACGCTCTGCGAATCGTAACCCTGTTCTGCAAAGAAATGTACGGCGGCCTCAGGATCCTTGCGCTTTGAAATTTTGCGCTTTGCACCGTTTTCCGATTTCATAATGGGGGAGATATGCCCGTATTTTGGCGGTTTAAACCCAAGAATTTTAAATAACTGCAAATGTTTTGGAACAGAGGAAATCCATTCGTCGCCCCTTAAAACGTGGGTCGTGTGCATAAGGTGGTCGTCAATAGCATGTGCAAAGTGGTATGTCGGTATGCCGTCTGATTTCAAAAGAACAAAGTCCTCGTCGTTTTCGGGCATTTCTATTTTACCCTTTACGCAGTCGTCGAATACGACCTTGCGGCTTTCGTCGCCCATAGATTTAAGCCTTATAACAAACGGTTTGTCTTGGTCAATAAGTTCCTTTGCTTCGGTATAGGTGATGTTGCGGTGCTTCGCCCATTCACCGTGATAACCTGTGCGTATCTTGTGTTCCTCCTGTATTTTGCGAGTTTCGTCAAGTTCTTCGGAGGTGCAAAAACAAGGATATGCAAGCCCCTGCCTGATAAGGTCCTTAACATAGGTCTTGTAAATTTCTGCGCGGCGGCTTTGCTGATACGGACCGTATTCGCCGCGCTCCTCGGTTCCGCTTATAAAACCCTCGTCAATCTCTATTCCGTAGCGTTTAAGGCCTTCTATTATATCTTCTATTCCGCCCTCAACCTCGCGCTTTTTGTCGGTATCTTCAATTCTTGTAAAGAAAATGCCGCCCGTTGAGGTTGCGGTTATTCTGTTGACAAGCGCTGTAAAAAGTGTGCCGAGATGAAGATATCCCGTGGGGCTTGGGGCTATTCTTGTAACCCTTGCGCCGTCAGCCAAATTGCGCTGCGGATATAAATTCTCATAATATTCGGGTGTTTTTTGTATGTCGGGCAGTAATAATTCCGCCATCATTTCGTTTTGGTTCATAAATAACTCCGTTTCGCCTATTGCTGTTCTTGTATTATCTGTCGTTTGTAAGGAGCTTGTTAAGCTCTATCATAAAGGTGTTAATGTCCTTAAATTGGCGGTACACGGAAGCAAAACGAACATACGCGACCTCGTCAATGCCTTTGAGTTTTTCCATTACTAATTCGCCTATCTTTTCGCTGCTTACCTCGCGGTCAAGAGAATTTTGAATTATTGATTCTATCTCGTCAATCATATTATCAAGCGTGTCGATTGAAACGGGGCGCTTCTCGCAGGCGCGCAAAAGACCCGTCATTAGCTTGTCCCTGTTGAATGTTTCACGCGATTTGTCTTTCTTTATGACGATAATAGGAAGACTTTCTATTATTTCGTACGTTGTAAAACGCTTTGCGCATTTAAGACATTCGCGCCTGCGTCTTATACGCTCGCCTTCGTCGGTTGGCCTTGAATCAATTACCTTGCTTTCTTCATATCCGCAAAAAGGACATTTCATACTTAAAACCGCCTTAACTATCAAATTAAATACAGATTTATTATACAATACGTACCAAAAAATTACAAGCATTAAAATAACTGTTGCCTTAGTGTAAAAAATTTGGTAAAATAATAAAAAAGATTGAGCCGAAAAGGCGTTTTATTACGCCGTCGGCAGATTGGAGAACAAAATGAGCAGTTTTCAGTTGGAAAAACCCGTTGCGGGCGATACCGTTGCGGTGTTGCACACAACCAAGGGCGATATTAAAATAAAACTTTTTCCCGACAAAACGCCTAAGACATTTGAAAATTTCACGACCCACGCAAAGAACGGTTATTATGACGGGCTTATATTCCACCGCGTCATAAATGATTTTATGATACAGGGCGGCGACCCGAACGGCAACGGAATGGGCGGCGAGTCAATTTGGGGCAGGAGCTTTAAAGACGAATTCACCCCTGAACTTCACAATATAAGAGGAGCGCTTTCAATGGCAAATGCGGGTCCCGATACAAACGGAAGTCAGTTTTTTATAGTACAGGCTGACTCTGTCCCCGAAAATATGCTTGACCAAATGCGCGACCTCGGCGAAGGCGCTTTCCCGTCAGAAACTGTAACGGCTTACGAAGAATTGGGCGGCACGCCTTGGCTTGATTTCAGACACACCGTTTTCGGTCAGGTGTTTGAGGGTATGGACGTTGTGGATTCAATCGCCTCGGTTGAGGTGGGCGCGGCGGACAAGCCTTTAAACGACGTTGTAATAAAAAGCATAGAAATTAATGAAGTAAGGTAAAGGAGTTTTTGTTATGAAAGGTATTATTTTAGCAGGCGGCAGCGGAACAAGACTTTATCCGCTGACTATGGTTACTTCAAAACAGCTTTTGCCCGTGTATGACAAGCCGATGATTTATTATCCGTTGTCTACGCTTATGTTAGCGGGAATAAGAGATATACTGATAATATCAACGCCTACCGATTTGCCCAATTTTGAGAGACTTTTGGGCGACGGTTCCGATTACGGCATAAGACTTTCCTATGAGGTTCAGCCCTCGCCGGACGGACTTGCGCAAGCGTTCCTTATCGGCGAAAAGTTTATAGACGGCGACAGCTGTGCTATGGTACTCGGCGATAATATTTTCTACGGAAGCGGTTTGAAAAAGCATCTGCGCGAAGCGGCTCAAAGGGAAAACGGAGCTACCGTTTTCGGTTATTATGTTGACGATCCCGAGCGTTTCGGCATTGTTGAGTTTGACAAAAACGGCAAAGCCATTTCGATTGAAGAAAAACCGCAAAATCCCAAGTCGAACTATTGCGTAACGGGTCTTTATTTCTATGACAAACGCGTTGTAGAACTTGCGAAAAAGGTTAAACCGTCGGCACGTGGCGAACTCGAAATAACCGACCTAAACAAACTTTACCTTGAAGACGGCTCTCTCAACGTTGTTACTCTCGGCAGGGGATATGCTTGGCTTGATACGGGCACAATGGACGCTCTTTCGGAAGCCTCCGAATTTGTTAAGGTTGTGGAAAACCGTCAGGGAATACAAATTTCTGCGGTTGAGGAAATAGCGTTCGTCAACGGTTGGATAGACCGTGAAAAGCTGTTAAAGTCGGCTGAAAAATACGGTAAATCCCCTTACGGACAGCATCTTAAAAAGGTTGCAGAGGGTAAATTCCTTTATTGATATGTGTATGATAAGTGTAATTGTTCCGATCTATAAAACGGAAAAAACTCTTGAAAGGTGCATAAATTCTATTCTGGCTCAAAGTCTTAAAGACTTTGAGCTTGTGCTTATAAATGACGGCTCGCCCGATAATTCGCAGCAAATATGCAAAAAATTTGCAGCCTCGGATAAACGCATTCGCTATATTTTAAAGGAAAACGGCGGTCTTTCGTCTGTAAGGAATATGGGAATAGACGAGGCAAAGGGCGACTATATCGCCTTTGTTGACAGCGACGATTATATTGAGCCTAATATGCTTGAATATATGCACGGCATTGCGTTACGTGATAATTGTGAAATCGTGATGTGCGGTTACAAGATAGAAAACGGCAAAACAGTTGTAGATGATTTTTGCAACGATATGATTCTTGACCGCGGGAACATCAACGAAAATATGGTGGAACTTAAATCGAAAAATCTTATAGATTGCGCGTGGAACAAGCTGTATAAGCGTGATTTTCTTATTAAAACGGGAGTAAAAATGCCTGTCGGCGAAACCTATGAGGATACGGCATTCAATCTTGAACTGTTAAAGCATAAACCGAAAATTTCGGTAACCTCAAAGTGTTTTTATCACTATGTTCAGAATATGGGGAGTATCACAAAGAAATACGACCCGAAAAAACTTGAAACAATGAAAAAACGCGCAAGAAAGCTGCTCGAAGTTACCGAGGGGATAGAACCGTACTGTGGTTTTTTCTACGTAAAGTCGGTGTTTTCATCAGTTATTGATATGTTTTTATCGTGCGGGCGCGGTGAGATAATGAACGTGATCACGCGAGAAATAAACAATTCAGAGTTTAAAAAGGCGGCGGCGGTTGCCGAGTTCGGCGGTGCTTTAAATTCTCAGATCATAAAGGTCGCACGCAGCGGGAGCGCAAAACGCGTCTACCGTTTCTGTAAATTATCGTATTTGCTTAAATACAAAATGAACAAACTGTTTATGAGGGTGAAAAGCTGATGTATGTTTCCGTAGCGATAGCCTCCTATAACGGCGGGCGCTTTATAGAAAAACAGCTTGACAGCATATTAAAACAAACAAGACCCGTAGACGAAGTAATAATATGCGATGACGGATCAACGGACAATACGGTAGAGATTTGCAGGAATTTTATCGAAAAAAACTCGCTTGCAAACTGGGAAATTTCCGTCAATCCAAAAAACGTCGGATACTGTTTTAATTTTTACGGCGCAATAGCAAAAACAAAAGGCGATATTATATTCCTCGCCGATCAGGACGATGAATGGTATCCCGACAAGGTGGAAAAAATGCTCGCCTGTATGGAGAAACATAAGGATATAACCGTTCTTGCGTCTCGCTACGACGTTATTGACGAAAACTCCGATATAATAGAAAATTCGGGGATTACCTACCTCGGCGAGCGGTTTGACGGCTCGGTTGATTTTCTGACTGCCGACAGCTTTATAGGCTGTTCGTACATACGCGGTTTCAGTATGTGTTTCAGAAAAAGTATAAAGGAATATTTAAAACCGCTCGATTTAAAATCGCTTCTCTCACACGATTGGTACATATGTATGCTCGGAACCGTTAAGGGCAAAACCGCTGTTCTTAACAGTCTGCTCGGCGGATACAGATTTCATCATGATAATGTGTCACTTTCCGATATGGACCGTAAGAAACTCATAGGTAACCGAAAAAAGCGGGTTGACGGACTGCGTGAATCCATAGCGGCGCATAAATATATAGCCGAGCTTACGAATGACGCCGTGCTTAAAGAGAAAATTGTTAAATTTGCCGCTTTTGAAACGAAACGCCTTAGGTTTTTGGAAAAGAAGAACCCGTTTTTATGGCTCGCGCTTGCTCTTGATATGGGCAGTTACGCAAGGTACTATAAAGGCGGCGGCTTACGAGTGTGGCTTGGCGATTTTGCTTATGCATACAATATAAATATGAATTTTAGGGTGTAAAAAACCGACGGTGCCATAACGGCATCGTCGGTTTTATCTATTTTTCGATTTTTACGGTATTTGCCCCCGCGTTTTCCGCTGCGCAAAGTATGCTGTTGTGACAGGTGAACATTATTATTTGTTGGTTTTCGGAATACTTTTTAAGATATTCAACGGTACTTTGCATACGTTTGTCGTCATATTGCGTTAAAGAATCGTCTAAAAACAAAGGTAAAGGCTCTCCGTCGCTTGATATTAAATTCGACATTGCAAGTCTCATACTCAAATACGCCTGATCGGCTGTGCCGTTGCTTAAATAGTCGATTTCGTGACTGCCGAACTTTTCCTTTTCGCTAACGGCAATGCTGAAATCAGAGGAAATTTCCATTGAATCGTACCTGCCGTGCGTAAGCTCGGTGAATATTTCCGTTGCGCGCCTTTCAAGAGTGGAACCGTAGCTTTTTCTTACCTCTGCAAAGCTGTTAGTTAGGACCTTCATCGCAATGTCTGCGGCTGTGCAAAACTGCTTTTGTGAATCAATTACGTTTGTAAGGGTTTGTATTTCGCTGTTTATGGCGTCAGGATCGTCGACATTCCTTTCTTCCGATTTGATTTGAGCGAGAACAGAGGCAAGCTCGGAGCTTTTTTCGGTCATTTCCGAAACCGTATTGTCGTATTGCAGTTTAACGTTTTCAAAATCTGTATCGGAATTTGCCTGCAAATCAGTATTCTTTGCAAGCTTTTCTTTAGCTTCTTCATACGAAATATTGCCGATATCGCGTGCAATGTAGTTGAGACGTTGTTTGATTTCACGCTGGTGTGCGGTAACGGCTTTTATGCTTTCAAGTTCCACTCTTACGTTGGATATATCCGAGAACTGTTTATAGCGCGAATATAAGCCGCTTAACTCATCTGTCGCGGCGCCGAGCGCTTCCGATTCTTTTGCAATTAATTGCTCATATTCTTTAAGCTCCTGCTTTTGAGACTCTATTCTTGTTTCATTGCTTGTAAGAACCGTTTCTATCGATTTCAAACGCATTTCACGCTCAGCGTTTTCGTCAGTGTGCTTTTTGAGTAGAATATTAATTTTTTCTATTGACTCAGTTAGGTCTTCCGCCGCGGTATTATTCGCCGAAATTCGTTTTTTAAGGCATATTTTAATTATAAGCGACGCAATAAGCAAAACTGAACCTACGGCGGTGTAGAAATAAATCGGATGCGACAAAAGGAATGAAACAATCGAACCGACTATTAAAAGCAAGCCGACAATAACAAAGGGCAATATGAATAAGCGGCGTTTTAACAAACAGTTTTTTGCCGATGTCAGCCTGTCAAGCTCAGAATTTTTTTCTTTGACAGAGCCCGACAGTTTTGCACATTCAGAATTAACGCTTTCGATTTTTTCCGATAATTCCTTTGCTTTTTCGGGGGATATATCGTCGGACGGATGCTCGCATAAATTTATATTGTTTCGCAGCATTTCGGCTTTTATATTAAGGTCATTGAGCTTTTGAGACGCAAGCTCGCATTTCTTAATGCAAAATTCAAGTTTTGAAACATACAAGTCGTCTATAATATGCCCGTCGGACAGTTTAAGATCTGCGTTAAGCCCGTCAAGTTCGCCTTTGAGCCGTAACATTTCGGTTAGCTTTTCCGCGTTCTTAATGTCCTGCTCGGAATTTATTTTCTTTTTTAATTCCGCGGCTTTGTTTTGTAACACATCGAGATTTCGGCGCAGTTCTTCGGATTTTTCTTTAAGCGCTTCTATATGTGCCTGTCCCGATTTTGCGGTTTCAAATTCGTTTAAAAGCTGCTTTTTTCTGGCAATATTTTTGTCAAGCAGACCAACCTTTTTTGCAGACATAAGAGCATATTTTGAATCATATAATCTTTTGTATACGGTATCAAATGAAATGTCTTCATCGCCTGTTGTTGCAAAATTAGCGAGTTTTGAGTTTATTTCCCCGTTGGCGGCGGCATTGCTTTCGGCGCCCCCGAACTGACCTATGAACAGGCTCCTCTCAAAAGCAGGGGAGGACAAGCCGAACAATTTAATACCGATGTCGCTCGAAACGGTTTGTCGGCTGCTTAAATCAACGTCGCATAAAACGGTTTTGTCGGTTGAGTTGCTTTTTTGAAAAATCTTTTCCAAACGGTAATTCCTGCCGCCGTGTTCAAATTCAATGCTGCCCGCCATTTGGCTGCCGTCCCACGGTGTGTACTTTTTGCGTATGTTTTTGGAAATTTGCGAAGAACCCTTGTCGCTGCCGTAAAACATCATTTTTATAAACGCCATAACGGTGCTTTTGCCGTTTTCGTTTTCTCCGAAAACGGTGTTTAATCCATCGCCAAATTCAAGATTAAAGTCTTTAAGTCCGCCGAAAGACGATATATATACTTTTTTAATCCTCATCGTACGGCACCTCCGAATTGAAAGCCTTTAATCCCAAATTTAGTGCGTATTCAATGCTTTCTCGGTTTTGCGGTTCCGTGTCGTCAAGCATACGCAACATATTTTTAACGAATATACCTTTAAGGTTTTTTTCAAGTGAAAGCAATTTTAAATCTATATCAAATTCCGTTTTATCTTTAATTTTCACATAGTAGAGTTTTTCGGATAAACGGCTTGTCAGCTGTTCTGTTGAGATAACAGCATTTTCGGCTATCTTTCCGATAAGCTCTATTTTGTATAAATTGTTGACTGTTTCTTCGCCGTATTTTTCTTTAAGCGTTGAAAGTATTTTGTCGGATATTTCCTGCGTTTCCGACAGCCCTGTAATATCAATTTTTTCTGATATGTGGCGCCTTTTTGATATCGGCAGAAATTCAAGATCGCATATTCCTTTTCCGATATTTCCGATATAAACGCCTTTCTCGTCAAGCTCGTCGAATCCCTGACCTTCGGGACAGCCACAGTACGCCATATATGTGCTTCCGCAGCAACCTATTTCGGTTCGCTTATGTACGTGTCCAAGCGCGATATAATCCATTTTACAGCTTTTTATAAAAGCGGGCGTTACGGCGTTGTAGTCCGAATTCATATCGTTTCTCAAATCGCCGTGCAAAACCATAAGATTTATATAACCGTCGTCGGGCGGAATTATTGAAAAATGTGTTTCGCCGCGCATATGAACGCTTCCGAACGATCTTCCGTAAACGCGGAGTTTAAGACTGTCAAACGTTATACACTCGTCCTCAGTTCCGAAAACAAACAGATTGTCGGGTCTGGGTTCGCGAATAAACGGCGAATCCGAATCAAGCGGATCGTGATTGCCCGCGGCGAAAATCACCTTAATTTGCGGAACCGAGGCGATTTTTTCAAATACGGGCTTTGTAAGCGAAGGGCCGATATGATTGCTGTCAAACAGGTCGCCCGCTATTGCAATTATCTGAACGCCGTTATTCTTTGCGGCGTCAATTATCTTTTCAAACGTTAAAAGAGTTTCATATCTACGTGCTGCCGCCAATTTGCCGAGGGAACTGTCGGCAACTCCTATATGCACGTCGGCGCAATGCAAGATTTTTACGGTATCCATATTCAATCTCCAAAATAAGTATTATTATAACAATATTATCATTTAAAGTGTTTTTAATCAAGACAAAAACTTCTGTTTTCGTTATATTTTCGCCAAAATGCACGTGACGAAACGCCGCATTGGCGAAACTTATAAAAACTTATATAAAATTTTGTTAAAAAAATATCGAAAAAGACATTTAAAAGTCTTTTAAATTTTTTAAGTATATGATATAATACATAGGTATATGTGCGTAGCGCATATCCCGTTTAGGGAATAGCCTTGCGCCGTATAATTTTATGGAGGAGGATTTATTTCATGCAAAAGAAGATCAGTACATTCCCTTTTAAGGGAACTGCTGAACAGGAAAAGCAGCTGAGGGCTGTTATTGACGCTAATAAGCACGATAAGAGCCTTTTGATGTCTGTCATGCAGCAAGCGCAGGATATTTACGGCTATCTACCTATGGAGGTTCAGGAAATGATAGCCGAGGGAATGGACGTGCCGCTTGAAAAGGTTTACGGAGTATCAACATTCTACGCTCAGTTTTCGCTTTCGCCTAAGGGTGAGTACAACATTTCCGTTTGTTTGGGAACGGCTTGTTATGTTAAAGGCTCGGGCGACATTTTTGACAAGATAAGCGAAAAGCTCGGAATCGGTGCTGACGAATGCACACCCGACGGCAGATTTTCTCTTACTGCCTGCCGTTGCATAGGCGCTTGCGGTCTGGCTCCCGTATTGACAGTGAACGACGAAGTTTACGGACGTCTTACGGTAGACGATGTTGACGGTATTCTCGAAAAATACACAAATTAATCTGTATTTGAAAAGGAAATAATCTATATGAAGATAAGCACAATTAAGGAACTGCTTGGCGCCGATGTAATATGCTGTGAGGAAATGCTTTCAAATCACGTCTATTCCGCCTGCGGAAGCGATATGATGAGCGACGTTCTCGCTTATGTTAAGGATCAGGCAGTCCTGCTTACGGGCTTGGTCAATTCTCAGGTTATCAGAACCGCCGAGATGATGGATATGATATGCATTGTATTTGTCCGTTCAAAAATGCCAAGCGAGGAAATGATAGCGCTTGCAAAGGAAAGCGGTATTGTTATTCTTGCTACGGACAAACGTATGTACGAGGCTTGCGGTATCCTTTACAGCAACGGTCTTGTAGGAAACAGGGCAAAGTAATGAGCGACGTATTGAATTTTCACTTCAATGTTGACGGTTCGGACTTTACGTCGGCGGGGCAGGCTTCTGTCCAGGTTAAGAAAAACTTGCGGCAGTTGGGTTTGTCTCCCGAAACTATTCGCCGTGTTTCTATTGCTATGTATGAAGGCGAAATAAATATGGTGATTCACGCAGGCGGCGGAACTGCCGATGTTACGGTGACTCCCGAATACATAGAAATAAAGCTCTGCGACAAGGGACCCGGTATAAAGGACATATCTCAGGCAATGCAGGAGGGCTTTTCAACCGCTCCCGACAATATCCGTTCGCTCGGCTTCGGCGCTGGAATGGGGCTTCCGAATATGAAACGCTATTCCGATTATATGGATATTGAATCGACCGTTGGCGTAGGGACCGACATAACTATGCGGGTGAATTTGTAAAACTGAAACTTAGTAGGTGCAACTTATGAATACGTATGAACATTCGGTTTATCTTGATGTTGAGAAATGCAACGGCTGTACCACCTGTCTCAGGCATTGCCCGACAGAGGCAATCAGAATCAGAAACGGTCATGCCGTCATAAATCAAGAAAGATGTATTGATTGCGGCGAATGTATAAGAGTTTGTCACAACAATGCTAAAAAAGCCGTTTGCAGTAAGCTCGAAGCGATGGATAAATATAAGTGGAAGATAGCTTTGCCTGCTCCGTCGCTTTACGGTCAGTTTGATAATCTTGATGATGTTGACTATGTTTTAAACGGTCTTTTAAAGATAGGCTTTGACGATGTTTTTGAGGTTTCTGCCGCGGCGGAATTAGTTTCGGCGTATACAAGGATATACCTGAAAACCGAGGGCGTCCGTAAGCCCGCTATAAGCTCGGCGTGTCCTGTGGTTATGCGGCTTATAGGTCTGCGTTTTCCGTCACTTACCGAAAACATCATACATATGCTTCCCCCTATGGAGGTCGCGGCAGGTATTGCAAGGGATCGCGCCAAAAAGCAGCATCCCGAATTGAATGATGATGAAATAGGCGTTTGCTTTATTTCACCGTGCCCTGCCAAGGTAAGCTATGTGAAAAACGGGTTTGCAGGCTATAAAAGCAAGGTCGATGTTGTCGTGTCGATAAGCGATATTTACTTTTTGCTTATAAACGCAATGAGCAAAAATGACGAGCTTGAAAATGTTGCAAACTCAGGAATGATAGGAATAGGCTGGGCGGCGACAGGCGGCGAGGCTTCTGCCATATTTAATGACAGCTATCTTGCGGCTGACGGTATTGAAAATGTCATAAGGGTTCTCGATCAGGTGGAAAACGGCAATATACCGCCGCTTGAATTTATAGAGCTTAACGCCTGCACAGGCGGTTGCGTCGGCGGCGTTATGACTATGCAAAATCCTTTCATAGCCAAAGCGCGCTTACAGGGATTAAGACATTATTTGCCCGTATCCCAGAATTTTCTGTCAAAGGACGAAAGCAAATACATACCCGAAAGCTATTTGTTTAACGAGTTTCCAGTTTATCATCCCATTGCCCGTTTGAGCGACAGTATGGCGGAATCTATGCGAATGATGTCCGATATTCAAAAACTCAAAGACGAGCTTCCCGGAATTGACTGCGGCTCCTGCGGCGCGCCGAATTGCCGTGCGTTTGCGGAAGACGTTGTGACTAAAAAAGCGGATAAGTATGATTGTCTTATAGCTATTAAGGACAGCCTTGAAAAATATATCGGTGATAAAGGTGAAATCAATGAAAGTAAGTGAGCTTTGCGAGAAGATCGGAGCAAAAGCAATTACTTTGCCCGACGGTGACCGCGAAATAAGCGGCGCCTATTGCGGAGATCTGCTCAGTTGGGTTATGGGCAGAGCAACGAGCGGCAACGTGTGGATAACAATTATGTCAAACATAAACGTCGTCGCCGTAGCCTCGCTTGCTGATACGGCGTGCGTTTTGCTTGCTGAGGGGGTTGAACTTGAAGAAGATGTTAAGTCAACCGCGCAAAGCAAAGGGATTAACGTACTTTCATCGGATAAAAGCGCATACGAGCTTTGCTCGGTTCTGAGCGGTCTGATATGAACAGGTATTATTACGATCTGCATATTCATTCTTGCTTATCTCCCTGCGGCGATAATGATTCAACACCGAATAATATCGCGGGAATGGGCGAGCTTAACGGACTTAATATTATGGCGCTTACCGACCATAACACCTGCAAAAATTGTCCCGCGTTTTTTAAGGCCGCTTCACGGCACGGTATAATTCCCGTTGCGGGAATGGAGCTTACAACTGCGGAGGACATACACCTTGTGTGCCTTTTTGAAACTCTTGAAGCCGCTATGGATTTTGACAGGTTTGTTTATTCAAAGCGTATCCTCATAAAAAACCGAACCGATATTTTCGGTGACCAGCTCATACTTGACGGTGACGACGAATTGATAGGAACGGACGATATGCTGCTCACAAACGCGACGATGCTTGCGCTTGAAGCCGCCGCAGAGGCGGTTTTGGAACACGGCGGTATCTGCTATCCCGCTCATATCGACCGCGAGGCAAACGGCATTATTTCGGTTTTGGGCGGATTTCCCGACAAACCGAAATTCAATGTTGCCGAACTTCACAATTCCGAAAAGTCCGATAGCTGTTCCTTAATTACAGGTTTAAAAAAGGATAATTACATAATAAGCTCCGACGCTCACTATCTTTGGGATATTAAAGAAAAAAATGAGTATTTTGAGCTTGACGACGAACCGTACAGCAGTGCGAAAGTGCGTAGGTCGCTGTTTGATTTTTTGAGGTCATTATGAAAGAACTGTCACTTAATATTCTTGATATTGCCGAAAATTCAATGAAGGCAGGCGCGTCGCTTACCGACATTGAGATAACGGAAAGCAAAAATACGCTTACGCTTAAAATAAGCGATAACGGCTGCGGTATGAGTAGCGAGGTGCTAAAAGGCGTTGAAGATCCGTTTTATACTACGCGCACTACCCGCAAGGTAGGAATGGGAATACCTCTTTTAAAGCTCGAAGCCGAAATGACAGGTGGAAGGTTCGGTATAACCTCTAAGTGCGAAACGGAATTTCCCGATACCCACGGCACCGTTGTTACGGCAGTATTTAATAAAAGTCATATAGATTACACCCCGCTTGGGGATATTTGTTCAAGTATTTTAACACTGATTCAGGGTCACCCCGATGTTGACATTAAATTTACACATAAATTTGAAGATTACAGCGTAACGCTTGATACAAGAGAGTTGCGTTCTGTTCTCGAAGGAGTGCCGCTGAACAGTTTTGAAGTAATAAAATGGATAAAGGAATATCTGCAAGAGCAGTATTCCGAGAAAAATACCAATCACAGAAAGGAAGATTGGTATGAAAACATTGGCTGAACTTCAAGCGATCAAAAATAAAATGAAAGATAAGGTCGTTTTAAGAGAGGGAACCGAGGAAACAAGAGTGGTTGTAGGAATGGCTACCTGCGGTATCGCGGCAGGCGCGCGTCCTGTACTCAACACATTGGTTGAGGAAGTAAACAACGCGGGACTTTCAGGCAAGGTTACGGTTTCACAGACGGGTTGCATAGGTATCTGCCAGCTTGAACCCATCGTTGAGATATTCGAGGCAGGCAAAGAAAAAACTACATACGTTAAAATGGACGCCGAAAAGGCTAAGCGTATAGTTGAAGAACACTTAAAGGGCGGCAACATAGTATCCGAGTATACTATCGCTAACCATAAGGCATAATTTGGAGGTATAAAATTTATGATTCGTGCACATGTATTGATTTGCGGCGGTACGGGTTGTACATCATCGGGAAGTAAGCATATTCAGGAAGCATTTGCCGAGAATATTGCCAACTGCGGACTTTCCGACGAAGTAAAAATCGTACAGACAGGCTGTTTCGGACTTTGCGCATTGGGACCTGTTGTAATCGTGTATCCCGACGGTACTTTTTACAGCCGTGTTACTCCCGAAGATGTTAAGGAAATCGTTGAGGAGCATTTGCTTAAAGGCCGTATTGTTGAACGTCTTGTTTACAATGACACAGGCGCAAAGGACGAAGAAGAGGTTGTCGGCAACGTTTCGCTCGGAGATACGGCTTTTTATAAGTCACAGAACCGTGTTGTTCTCCGTAACTGCGGCGTTATTGACCCTGAAAATATTGATGAATATATCGCTATGGACGGCTATGCCGCTCTCGGTAAGGTTCTTACCGAAATGACCCCTGAGGACGTAATTAAGTGCGTTACCGATTCGGGACTGCGCGGCAGAGGCGGCGGCGGATTCCCCACAGGCAGAAAGTGGGCTCTCTGCGCTCCGAACAAGGCTCCGCAGAAATATGTCGTATGTAATGCTGACGAGGGCGACCCGGGCGCATTTATGGACCGTTCCGTACTTGAAGGCGATCCGCACTCGGTAATCGAGGCTATGGCGATAGCAGGCTATGCTATCGGCGCTACTCAGGGATATGTTTATGTCCGTGCTGAGTATCCTATCGCTGTTAAGAGACTGCAAATTGCTATTGATCAGGCTCGTGAATACGGCTTGCTCGGCAAAAATATATTTGATTCAGGTTTCGATTTTGATTTGCATATCCGTCTCGGTGCAGGCGCGTTCGTTTGCGGTGAGGAAACCGCTCTTATGACATCTATTGAGGGTAACAGAGGCGAACCGAGACCGCGTCCGCCTTATCCTGCCGTAAAGGGACTTTACAACTCACCGACAGTTGAAAACAATGTTGAAACCTTTGCTAATATTCCGCAGATTATCCTCCGCGGTGCGGAATGGTTTGCTTCAATGGGAACAGAGCGTTCTAAGGGTACTAAGGTATTCGCTCTCGGCGGTAAGATAAAGCATACGGGACTTGTTGAAATCCCAATGGGTACTACTCTCCGTCACATAATTGAAGATATCGGCGGCGGTATACCGAACGGCAAAAAGTTCAAGGCCGCTCAGACAGGCGGACCCTCAGGCGGATGTATTCCTGCAAGCCTGATTGATACCGAGGTTGATTATGATAACCTTACGGCTATCGGCTGTATGATGGGTTCAGGCGGACTTATAGTTATGGACGAAGATACCTGTATGGTCGATATGGCTAAATTCTTCCTTGAATTTACGGTTGATGAGTCCTGCGGTAAGTGTACTCCGTGCCGTGTAGGTACTAAACGCCTGCTTGAAATGCTTGATAAGATAACCAAGGGCAACGGAACTCTTGAAGACATCGACAGAATGGAAGAGTTGTGCCACTACATAAAGCAGAATTCACTCTGCGGACTCGGTCAGACGGCGCCTAACCCCGTTCTTGCAACACTGAAATTCTTCCGTGAAGAATACGTTGCTCACGTTGTTGATAAGACCTGCCCTGCTGGTGTATGTAAGGATCTTGTTGCTTACAATATTATTGAGGATAAATGTAAGGGCTGTACCAAGTGCGCCCGTAACTGTCCTGTCGGCGCAATCAGCGGAACTATCAAACAGCCGCACGTTATCGACCAGAACGCTTGTATTAAGTGCGGCGCTTGTATTGCTAACTGTCCGTTCGGCGCAATTGAAAAGAAGTAAGAAAGGAGCCTGAAATATAATGGATATGATTAATGTTAAAATAAACGGTATTGCTGTAAGCGCTCCCAAAGGCTCTACTATTTTAGATGCCGCACGTTTGGCAGGAGTTGAAATTCCCACCCTTTGCTTTATGAAAGAAAAGAATGAGATCGGCGCTTGCCGTATCTGCGTTGTTGAGGCTAACGAGGGCAGGGGATTCAGAGTTGTCACCGCCTGCGTATATCCCGTGAGCGAGGGTATGGAGGTTCTTACCAACACCGAAAAAATTCAGAAAGCAAGAAGAACCACCTTGGAGCTTATGCTTTCTACCCACGAGAAAAAATGTCTTTCCTGCGTTCGCTCAACCAACTGCGAATTGCAGAAGCTCTGCCGTGATTACGGCGTTGAGGATACCGCTTTTGAAGGCTTCAAGCCCCATTATGAGCTTGATGAATCAACACCGCACCTTGTTAGAGATAACAACAAATGTATACTCTGCCGCCGCTGCGTTGCCGCTTGTAAAGAGCAGTACGTAAGTGTAATCGGGGCAAATAACCGCGGTATTGATACCGCTATCGGAACTCCGTTTGAGGTTGGACTTTCAAAGGTTCCGTGCATTTCCTGCGGTCAGTGTACCGTTGTCTGCCCGACAGGCGCATTGGTTGAAAAAGACGATACCGATAAGATCTGGGAGGCTATTGCCGATCCGTCAAAGCACGTTGTTGTTCAGACGGCTCCGTCTATCAGAGCTACCCTCGGCGAGTGCTTCGATATGCCGATAGGCACCAATGTCGAAGGCAAAATGGTTGCCGCTCTCCACAGATTGGGTTTTGACAAGGTATTTGACACCGACTTTGCCGCCGACCTTACTATCGTTGAGGAAGCAAACGAGCTTGTTGAGCGCATTAAAAATAACGGGACTCTCCCGATGATAACATCTTGCTCACCTGGTTGGGTTAAGTTCTGCGAGTATTATTATCCCGATATGTTGGCTCACCTTTCCACCTGCAAATCGCCTCAGCAGATGGGCGGCGCGGTTATCAAAACCTATTATGCCGACAAGATGGGTATTGACCCTGCCGACATTGTTTCGGTTTCGGTTATGCCGTGTACTGCTAAGAAATTTGAAATAGGACGCGACGATCAGAGCGCCGCGGGCGTTCCCGATGTTGATATAGCAATTACGACCCGTGAACTTTCACGTATGATAATGCGTGCAGGTATCAGCTTTGAACGTCTTCCTGATGAAGAATTTGATAACCCGCTTGCCGAGGATACAGGCGCAGCCGTAATATTCGGCGCTACGGGCGGCGTTATGGAAGCTGCTTTGAGAACCGCTAACGATTGGCTTACAGGTAAGGACAACACAGAGGTTGACTTTGCCGCAGTAAGAGGTACAGAGGGCCTTAAAGAAGCAACCGTGAATATTAACGGAAGCGATATAAAGGTTGCCGTTGCTTCGGGCGCCGCTGCCGCTAAACACGTTATGGATATGATGAAAGAAGGCAATCCGAACGGTTGGACCTTTGTTGAAATAATGGGTTGCCCAGGCGGATGCGTAAACGGCGGAGGACAGCCGATTCAGCCGCAGTATGTAAGAGATACGGTTGATCTTAAAGCCGTTCGTGCAAAGGCGCTTTATGAGCAGGACGCGTCTATGCCTTTGCGCAAGTCGCACGAATCTCCCGTTGTAAAGACCCTTTACAGCGAGTGGTACGACGGATTCGGCGGACATAAGGCACATCACGATCTGCATACAAGTTATGTAGTGCGCGAAAAATATTCAAAATAGAATATTAATTTAAGACCTTGGCGTTAGCCAAGGTCTTTTTTTCTCTGTTAGATTATATATTTATATATAAGACATAACAGGAGGATAAAGGCTATGGAAGAAAGGGAACAGGTAGCGGTAACCGAAACAACGGATAGAAAGTGGCATATTTTTGCGGCTGAGGCGGTATGTATAGCGATGTTATTGGCTTCGGTGCTTGTCACTAAGAATTTTTTTCCGAGCACCTATAAAAAGATAAAAAATTGGTATGATAAAAATATTTGCGCCGAAACTACCGTGGAGGAAGTTTTGTCAACAAGCGGTGACGGTTATGAGATTTAGAATTTTCGGAACCGAGATTTACGTTTCTTTTCTGTTTGCCGCAATAATAACCGTTATGCTGGCGATTGACAGGACAGGGTTTGTTATACCGTCGCTGTTTGCGGTATTTATGCACGAATTGGGGCATCTTTTCGCTATGTGGGTGTTTGAAAGCTCACCGAAGCAAATACGCCTTATTCCTGCTTCCGTACAGGTGGTAAGAAAAGTCGATAGTGCTAAACGTTCGGGCGAAACGGCAGTTGCATTAAGCGGACCTATCGTTAATATAATACTTTTTGTATCGCTTTATATAAACTATGTGTCATTTAAGAATGAAATTTCGCTCTATTATGCGCTTTTAAACCTTGTTATCGGACTTTTTAATCTTATACCCGTTATGGGTCTCGACGGCGGCACGGTTCTTTTTAATATACTGTGCAGAAAAAAGAGTGTTGAAAAAGCGGTTGCAGTTATGCGGACAATTACAATTCTTACGGCTATCTTGGTTATAGCGGTTGGGGTTGTTTTGGCTTTGCGCCATAAATTCAATCTTTCCGTGTTTATAATCGGCGTTTATCTGTTTGTTATGAGTCTTATAAAAATGTAGTTGAAACAGCCTTGAAATTATTGTATTATTGTAATATACAATGATTTGAGGTATATAAATGGACAATAAAAAATTGGAACAGCTTTTGCTTACGGTTCAAAAGCCCGGCAGATATTCCGGCGGTGAGATAAACAGCGTAATTAAAGATAAGAACAAGGTCGATGTCAGATTTGCATTCTGTTTTCCCGATACCTATGAAATAGGTATGTCGCACCTCGGTATGAAAATACTTTATTCGCTTTTTAACGAGCGTGAGGATATTTGGTGCGAACGCGTTTTTGCCCCGTGGGTAGATTTTGAAAAGGTTATGCGCGATAACGGCATACCGCTTTTTGCTCTTGAAAGCCGCGACAGCATTGCCGATTTTGATTTTATCGGATTTACTCTCCAATATGAGATGTGTTATACCAACGTTTTAAATATGCTTGACCTTGCGGGTCTGCCGCTTAAAAGCGCGGAGCGCAAAGAGCTGTCGCCGCTTGTTGTTGCGGGCGGACCGTGTGTTTGTAATGCTGAACCGTTAGCCGAGTTTGTTGATATTTTCTTTCTCGGTGAGGGTGAGGAGGTTGACCTTGAAGTAATAGACCTCTATAAAAAACACAAGGCAAAGGGCTCAACCAAACAGGAATTTTTAATTGAAGCGGCTAAAATTGCGGGCGTTTATGTTCCGTCTCTTTATGATGTGGAATACAATGAGGATAATACCGTAAAGAGTATCAACGCCCTTTGCGGTGCGCCTGCGGTCGTGAAAAAACGCATAATGCACGATATGGACAAGTCTTATTACCCCGACAAGTTTGTTGTGCCTTACATAGAAATAGTACACGATAGGGTAGTTCAGGAAATATTCAGGGGTTGTATCCGCGGTTGCCGTTTCTGTCAGGCAGGGTATATCTACCGTCCTGTGCGTGAAAAAAGCGCGGAAACCGTGAACCGACAGGCAAAGTGCCTTTGCGAAAGTACGGGATACGACGAAATTTCACTTTCCTCGCTCAGCACGAGCGATTACAGAGAGCTTGAAAAACTGCTTAACGAAATGCTTGATTGGACAGAGGACAAGCATATTAGTCTTGCGTTGCCGTCATTGCGTATTGATAATTTTTCCGATGAATTGCTTGAAAAGATAAACCACGTGAGAAAAAGCGGCCTTACAT
>CAKSQT010000012.1 GCA_934486755.1 uncultured Eubacteriales bacterium
TTTTTTCGCTGGCGGCGCTGTTTGTGCTGACAAAGCTGGTCGGCAACAAGCAGATGTCGGAAATCACGATGTTCGAATATATTAACGGCATAACGATAGGCTCGATAGCAGCCGAAATGGCTACCGAGCTTGAAAAACCCCTGCAACCGCTGACGGCTATGGTGGTTTACGCCGTCGCTTCCTACTTCATCTCGATAGCCACATCAAAATCGCTTAAAGTAAGGCGCGTTATATTCGGAAAATCAATAATTCTTATGCGCAACGGCAAGATATTCCGCAAAAATCTGAAAAAAGGACACCTCGACCTTAACGAGTTTCTTGTTCAGTGCCGTTCAAACGGATATTTCGATATATCGGCAATAAACACCGCCGTCTTAGAGCCGAGCGGAAAAATCAGCTTTATGCCTTTCCCAAGCAAGCGCCCCGTAACGGCGGAGGATCTTAAAACCGTGCCCGTGAACGACGATATATTTTTCAACGTCATTATGGACGGCAAGGTGCTTGAAGAAAACCTGAAAAGCACAGGCAAGGATATAAATTGGCTGCGCAACGAGCTTAAAATGCAGGGCGTAAAAAGCCCGAAAGAGGTGTTCTTGGGCGTGCTTGATATGTCGGGAACGCTCAACATCTTCAAAAATAACGACGAGCTTGAAAAGAACGACTATTTTGAATGAAAAAACACCGCGGCAGTTCATAACGGCTGTCGATGTTGCGATTGAACTAACAATCTTTTAATGCAACTACGGCTTTGCTCTTTAATCAGAGCAAAGCCGTAGTCGTTAAAGCGGATATAAGAAATACGATAAATTACAAATTGTTATTATTTTATTCGGTGTTTGCCGTATCCGCTATATCTTCAAACTCAAATTCTTCTTCGATAATATCGTAAGCCACCAGAAGTCCCATATTTTTCTTGTTTTCAACAGCCTCTAAACAATATCCGTATGTTGGGGTTGCCACTCCGTCATGTCCCACGGTAAAATAGTTCCTCATCACGCCCGCATAATGAAGTTGTTGAGTTTGTTGACCAACCACTTCGATACTTAATTGTTCGGCTCTTTCGTGTGTCCAAAATCCGCCTGTTTCCCCATAAAAAGAAATTATTTCCTCTGTAACTTCTTCTGGCAAATCATCTGTTTCAAAAGACGGCAATCTGGCATTTTTACAGCCTTTAATTTCTTTTTCGTATGCTTCCTTGTTACATTTTTCAAAACTCCCGTAAAAATCGTACGGAACTAATATTTCACTTTTGCCTACCACATAAGCAACTGTTTCGCCGACAGTAATTTTATTTCCAATAGGACCCAAGTTTATATCTTCAACTTGCTTTTTAATAAATTTTTTTCTATTATTAAAAATCAAAGCTATAAGCACAATTAGAATAATTGCAAAAACATTGATTATAAGGAGCAAGTTAGATTTTATGATTTCCTTTTTATCGTTGGAAAAAGGATTGTTAATATTATAATTTTTGGACATTCCTGTGTTCCCTCCCCGAAATAGCGGTTGTTTGGCTCTGTTTTTATAAACCGAAAAAATATGCGTACTACAATTTTTTTATTTGATTTGAGGAAGAATAACCGTCTGCCCGACTTTTAAAACATTAGGATTTTCAATACCGTTTATTGAAATGATGATGTTTTTGTCAGATGAATAATTTATACCGTATTTTTCACATATAGTTTCAAGGGTTTCTCCTGCGTTTACAGTATGTACTATATACATTATATCATTTTTATCAAAATTTTCTATTTGCTTTTCTAAAACTTCAATTTTTTCAGTTTGATACTTTATCGTATCAACTAATTTTTCATTCTTTTTTTCGATAGTATCTGTTTTGGTTTTAATATTACTGCATAAGACAGCGGTTATAATACTTAATCCAACAACAACCGCAAACAAGCCCAGCGCATAGCTCTTTAATTTCTTAAATTCTTCGTAAATAAGATTGCCTAGTGATATTTTAAGAGAATTTACCTCGGCTAAATATATTTGAGCGGACTCGCCGAGGGTCTTTTTATCGCTTTTTACGGATTTCGTTTTAATTTTTTTCTCGGAATTTTTAACATTCACGTCACCATCCGTTTTTACGTAGCTCTCTTTTCCGCAGTGGCGGCAAATATATGAATCTGCCATTTCTCCGCAATTCATACACTGCCATCTATGAGTTTTGATGTTTTCCATGTTTTATCACCTTAATCCATTCTTATCCACATGGTCGGTCTGACACCGCCATATCCGTCAACACAGAACCCCTCTGTATTAACAGAACCGGCGCCATATACACCGGAAGCGCCTGTTTTCTCATCTCCCGGTGACCGCAGCCACCAAGTAATATTAAGATTTACATATCTAGGTATTACTATATCATATTTGTTTGCTTCTTCGACGCTTAATAAAAATACTTTGTCTAGCGTTGGATTTCCGCCTGTCGTACCATATTGCGGATTGTCAAGATTCAAATTGGTTACTCCAACAATTCTTTCTCTATCACTCTCTGAAAAGCTGTTATAAAACTCATTGTTTAAGTATTGACGGAGAGAACAATTTTCCCATGTTGTTTCTTCAAGGGCTCTGTTATATTGCATATTGCAAATTATATATTCGGCAATTATTAACGCAGTATTATCTTTAACATCTAAAATCTTCCAATTGTTTTTTCCGAACTTTATAACATCTCCCACCCTAAATTCATTCTTCTTGACGGAATTTGAAGCCTCATATTTGCTATTTGTTTGAGTACTCGTGGTTGTGTTGCTTGATAAATAGTCGTCATATCTATAATTGCTTTGCGTATAGGTATTGTTGTTTTCCGAATAGGAATACGAAGATTTGCTGTTTGAACTAGACGTATCATCACCGAGGCTCGCATAATAATCCATATCAATTTCCCCTATATATTCGCTGCCGTTTTTGTCCCTTAGCCAAATCTCTCCCTCTCTCAACTCACGAGATGTTTCGTAATTTCCGTTGTTCTCCTTGCCATCTTTGTCCTCCGAACTGTCCGTAGTTTTTGATACAAGTGCAGATGTTAGAACAACCAACAAACCAACTAGTAAAATAACTAATAAAGTGCTGCCTACTATTATAAATAAAGGCTCGCTTTTTGAGTATCTGTTTAACTTTGGAGGAACAAATTCGTTTTTGCTCTCAGGCAACGGCGGCAATTCAAATTCCTCGTTTTTGTTTTCGTCTGTCATTGAAAATAACCTCCGAAATTCAACATATTAAAAACCATTAATACAATACCTATTGCGCCAATGACTAATGCGGATAACCCAAATCCCCGAGCCTTGTTTTTAAATTTCGCAACTGGTTTAAACACTTCATTGTTTTCGCTTGAATTTGACGCAACTGCAATAATTCCGAAAATAAATCCTAGCACGCTGAATATAATAGGAAAAACAAAAAGACCTACGAGCGAAAAAACAAAACCTGTTATCGCCAAGCCGAGACAATGCTCTTGCGGTGTGTTTGCTGTCGCTGTATGTTCATAATTTTCATTGCAACAGTCTGGTTTACTATGTAAATTTGAATTGCTAAATTGATCTGTTGCATTGCTGTTTGAATATATCCTCCAAATTTCGGTATTTTTTAATTCAGTCCAATTTTTGATCTTCTCATTAACAACGAGCGTATTAGGAAACACCTCGTTATTCCTAATTTTATATATCAAAACACTCTCAGGTATTTTTCTTGCCTCATTACTAATTGCAATATACCAATCCATTTTAATAATATCTCCTTTATAATATCAATAATAACTGTTTTCGCTGACAACTTCTAACTCTCTAAAAAAATGCTCGCTGAAAAACAGGGGTTCAAATATCCAATTTACCACAAGTACATAATATACAATTTCAAAACAAATTAATATAATTGTAATTATTGCTAATTTTCGCCCGTTTAGGTATTTCCAAGTGTTAATGCTATAATCGGGACAACGTTCAAAATCGTCAACACAGCAAAACCATATTATTATTAATGCGATTGCAGATAATGCGAGTATTATAGCAGTTATATACCAAAATTTATATGTAGCTATAACTACTCCGCTAAGTTCATATTGTTTTGCCCGACTTATAAACATAACTATAAAAAAGTCCGCAAGTGCGAAAAGGAACGAAGTGATTACCAAACCATTTCCTACGCTTTTATGACCGACTTTTGACTCCTCTTGTTTTGTTCTGCTTTCAAGAACTTTAACCCTGTTTTTGTAAATCTCCAAATTTTCTAATTTTGTCCATTCTTGCATATTTTCATTTATAACTAATGTTTGAGGGGAAATTTCATTGTTTTCGATTTTATAGATAAGGACTTCTTCGTTTAATTTTTGTATATCCCCGTCTTTTGAACAAATAAACCACTCCATTTTATAACCTCCTATAATTTCTGTTAATTACAAAGCAAAGAATCTAAGTTTGTTATTATTATCATCTTTGTTTTTAAATTCTGAATGAACCAATCCTTTTCTTTTGATTGCAACAAATTCATCACACGATTTTTTCTCAATCCATAGTTCCGAATCTTTTGCAAGTATATCTGTACCGTGGAATTTTTTGTCGACACAGAGTGCCTTTGCTAACTTGCAGGGACCGTCATAGTAATCATCGTTATAAATACCCGAACGCACAAGAACGTTATCAGGTTTTCCTTTTTCTCCGCAAACCAACAAAATCATTCCACCGTAAATGCAGCATATTCCACCTCTCTCAAATAAAGGAGTGTTGGCGATTGTCTTTTGCTTTTCTCCGTGGTTTCCTTCATATCCGTATCCATAACAAGTGATGTCATCAGCTGGGTATGCTTCCGTTTCCGTAATTATCATTTTGCGTATTTTACCGTCAGGCATTTTTCTGCACAAAAGGCTTCCAAGAAGTTTCGGCGCGACTTGATCTGCTGAGTTCATAAAGAATTCTAAATCTTTCTCAGTATAACGCATGTTAATAATTCCTCCTTAAATTTCATAAAGTATACTTTTTGGAGTTGACATAAATTGTCAAATAAATTTTGCGCTATCTGCAAAAAAAGGATAAATATGGAAAAAATGGTTGAAATGTGCATAAATATATGGTAAAATCAACTTAACGGTTAAGGAGTTCAAAAAGTATACTTTTTGAACTCCTTTTATCATTTTTGCTTGGATTTCAGTTCCATTCGGCGTGAGCATTTATTTACTGAATTACAATACAAATATCCTCTGTTTTGTTTATTTTAAGGCAATTCTACCGATTGTAGAATTGCCGATTTTTGCTTTATAGTTCACGGCGGCTGCGGTAGGGTGAATTTTGAGACCGTTTGTAATACAATATCAGCGGAGGTCGATTTCAGTATGAATAACAAAATTTTTTCAAAAATCATTCGCGTTATAACCGTCGCCCCCGTATGGGCGGCAATAATGTCGAGTGTGATATATTTCTGCACCGACGGCGGTTATAAAAATCTTTTACACTACATAATGATGCTTGTGTTTCTGACCGCGTTCCCGCTGTTACCCTATCCTATCAGCCTTGTGTGGCAAAAAAGCGAACGCCGCTCAAAGCAACGCTCGCTTGCTATAATATTCTCGGTCGCAGGCTACGCCGCGGGACTTCTTTTTGCGATTTTCGGTCACGGCGCAAGGTGCGAGACCACCGTATATCTGTCGTATCTGCTCTCGGGCTGTGCGATAGCGCTAAGCTCGTTCGTGATAAAGAAAAAGGCGAGCGGTCACACCTGCGGAATAAGCGGACCTATTGCCATTCTCTGTTATTATGTTTCGCCGTGGTTTGCGTTCGGAGCCTTGGCGTTTGTGCCGATAGTCTCGGCGTCGCTTAAAATGAAGCGCCACACCAAGGGTCAGCTTTTGGCAGGCGCACTCATAGGCGTTGTTTGCTTTTTTGTATCCCTCGGGATTATGAAAATAATTATGCCTTAAATCGCGCGTTCTTGTGTTTTCCCCGTATACCCAAAAAAGAACAGCAAACTTCCGTGAGTTTTCTGTTCTTCATTTTTTTTATCATGAAACCGTTTCAACCTTGATAAGGTTGGTGTTGCCCGATTTGCCGTTTGTCACGCCGCCTGTTATCACTATTTTATCGTCCTTTTTAAGTCCGAGCATTGATTTTGTGATATTAAGCGCCGTGTAGAAAAGCACCTCGGTGGAGTTGAAGTTTTCGCACATAACGGGTATTACGCCCCACGAAAGAGCCAGCTTGCGCCAGGTCTTTTCGTTGGTGGTAAGACCGATAATGTCTGTCGGCGGACGGAAACGCGATACCATTCGCGCCGTCATTCCCGAAAGCGAGCAGACGGCTATCGCCTTTGCGTCAATATCTATCGCCATACCGCAGGTTGCGTGGGAAATTGCGTCAAGCGTGTTTCTTATCTTGAATTTTGCCGACAAAAAGCGTGTGGAATAGTGTATCTTGTTTTCGGTACATTCGGCAATTCTCGCCATAGTTTCGACCGAAAGCACAGGGTACTGCCCCGCGGCGGTCTCGCCCGAGAGCATAATCGCGCTTGTGCCGTCGTAAACGGCGTTGGCAACGTCGGAAATTTCTGCTCTTGTGGGTCTGGGATTATGAATCATAGATTCAAGCATTTCGGTTGCGGTTATCGCGCGCTTGCCGAGCAGACGGCAGGTGGTTATTATGTGCTTCTGAATTGCGGGAAGCTCCTCGAACGGAATTTCAACGCCCATATCGCCGCGCGCTACCATAATGCCGTCACACTCGGCGCATATCTCCTCGATATTATCAACGCCCGAACGGTTTTCGATTTTGGCGATAAGCTCAATACCGTCGCCGCCGTTCGCTTTTAAAAATTCCTTGATGTCCACCAAATCCTGACGGCAGGAAACGAACGAACAGGCGATATAGTCAACGTCGTTTTCTATTCCGAAAAGAATATCCTTTTTGTCCTGCTCGCTTAAATACACCTGTTTAAGCGTTTTGTTCGGAAAGCTCATACTCTTGCGGTCGGAAAGCTCGCCGCCGATTATTACCTTACAGACGGTGTCGGTCTCGGTAAGCTCCTCAACCTCGAAAATCAGCAGTCCGTTATTAAGCAGAACCCTGTCGCCCTTTTGCAGATCGTGCGACAGATCCTTGTAGTTCACCGATACTTTTGTTTCATCGCCGACAATATCCTCGGCGGTGAAGGTAAATGTGTCGCCCTCTTTTAAGAACACCTTGCCGTCCTTAAACGTCTTGATTCTGTATTCGGGACCCTTTGTGTCAAGCAGGATAGCAATAGGCAGATTCAGCTTTTTGCGCACCTTTTTTATTATTTCAATCCTTGACTTATGCTCCTCATACGTGCTGTGCGAGAAGTTCATACGCGCTACGTTCATACCCGCTTTGCACATTTCGGTTATTGTCTTTTCGTCGGAACAGGCAGGGCCTATCGTACACACTATTTTAGTTTTTCTCATTATTTGACCCTCCCTGTCAGATCGGCGGTTTCGCGTTCTGTCGCTTCCTCGGTATCGCGCATTGCTTCAAGCGTTATATTAAGCAGCTCGTCAAGCTCTATACCGAGCATTTCTGCACCTTTTGAGATAATTTCCCTTGAACAGCCAGCGGCGAACTTTTTGTCTTTAAATTTCTTTTTAAGGCTTTTAAGCTCCATATCCTGAACGCTCTTTGACGGGCGCATAAGCGCCGCCGCGCCGATAAGTCCCGTAAGCTCGTCGGTCGCAAAAAGCAGTTTTTCCATTTGGTGAACGGGTTCAACGTCCACCGTTATCCCGTATCCATGCGAGCATACGGCGTGTATCAGCTCGTCGGTCGCGCCAGCTTCGCTCAAAAGCTCGGGCGCCTTTATGCAGTGGGCGTCTGGATACTGCTCAAAATCAATGTCGTGCAAAAAACCGACAGTGCCCCAAAAGTCGGCGTCGTCGGCGTATCCGTATTTAACGGCAAGATTTTTCATTACATTGCCGACCGTAACGGCGTGCCATAAATGGAACGGCTCTTTATTATACTTTAAGAGCAATTCAACAGCCTGTTCATTGGTCAATCCTGTATTCATTTTCAAATCTTCCCCCATTATAATTTACTTTCACTATTCTACTACCGAAGGCAGAAAATTTCAAGTATTTTAGGGAAAATTTTATTTTTTATCCTTCCATCTGCTTGCCGAGGAAAGCAGCCGCCACCGTTGCCAGCTTAATATCCGAGTCGGCGGCTGTCTTCGACCTCTCGCCCTCGGCAAAAACCACGGCTCCGCAAACGTCGCCCGCGGACACTATCGGCACCGCGACGCATATCGGGTTTTTAACGCCCTCAACGGCGCATTTCCCGCCTTGGTCGGTGTTGATTACGGTCTTGCGCGTTTCCATAATGTCTTCAAGCTCGGGCGTTACCCTGCGTTCAAGAACCTCTTTTTTGGAAATTCCCGCGGCGGCAACGCAGTGGTCGCGGTCGCATATCAGCACCGCAAGGTCGGTAGCCGATTCAAGCGCCTCGGAATACTGTGTGGCAAAGCCCGAAAGCTCGCCTATCGGCGAATATTTTTTAAAGATGACCTCGCCGCCCGCGTCGGTGTATATTTCCAGCGGCTCGCCCTCGCGGATACGCATAGTGCGGCGGATTTCTTTGGGTATTACAACTCTCCCGAGGTCATCTATTCTTCTAACGATTCCCGTTGCTTTCATAATATAAAATCTCCCTTTATTTGCAAATTTTGTGCTTTACTATTCTTTGCAATAAAGGGAGAAGTATTCACATTAAGTTTTATAATTCGGATTTGTTGTTCAGTTTTATTTATTTAAAATTTTATTAAACGGTTTTTCAAGAGCCGAATAGAGAGCAACGCCGCCGATTATAGCTATTCCCGCGTTTATAAGGGTCGAAGCCTGCGTTAAAACGGCGCTTGTGAACGCCGCAGAAACGGTTGAGCCTGCGAGAGAGTAGGAAACGACCTTCCAGAGCGTTTCACCTATAATATTAACGCCCATACCGCATACCGCGCCGACAATGGCGGAGGCGGTCTTCTGCGAAAATTTGTTTTTAAGCAGAGCGAACACTATGCAAAGCACACCTATTAAAAGGAAGATAGGCGCCAAAACCGCTCCCTTGCCCTTGTATGAGCCGTTTGCGGAAAAAACATATATAACAAGCGATATGCTGATTGCGACCGACACGATACCAGAGGTTAAAAGCGCGGCAAACGGGAATTTCTTGCGTGAAACCAAGAACTTGAACACAAGACCTACCGTAAGACCGATAAGGAATTTAAGCAAAAACGTTTTGGGCGAAGAAGCGGCATGGCCGTTGAAAATATCGTAAAAGCCCATTCCTATCGAGCCTGCAAGTCCGCCTTGCCAGCCGCCGACGAACAGAGCGGCAAGAACGACTACCATATTTCCGAAATGAATATACATATCCGCAAACGGTATAAACAGAACCGAAAGCACAATGTAGCTAAGCGCCGCGAAAACACCGATAAAGGTTATGTCAAGCAGTTTTTGATGTGTGGTTTTTTTAGTTTTCATTTTTAGTCCCCCTTGAAACTTTAACTTTAATGTGCTATATTATAGCAGTAATGTGTCCTTTAATAAATATACAATTTCAATTATTTTTTAAAGGACAGTTTGGAGGATTTGCAATGCTGTTAGACTTTATGAACCCCAAAAACGGCGGCGTTATGTATAAGGATATATATTCCCAGTTAGTTGACGCGGTGAAAAGCGGAGCGCTTAAAAAGGGGGATAAACTGCCGTCGATACGCGAGGCGGCGGCTCAGCTGGGGGTCAGCCGAACCACCGTTGAAAACGCCTATATGCGCCTGTGCATAGAGGGCATAGCCGAGAGCCGTCCGCAAAGGGGATATTTTATATGCGGAACCGATTTTGCCCCCGCCGAGAGCGGAAATATAAAAACGGAGGAATATAAGTACGATTTTTCATCGCAGAAAATAGACCCCGAATCCGCCGACATTTCGCTGTGGCGCAAAACGGTAAGGCGCATACTCAACGATTCCGAACAGCTGGTGTCATACGGCGACCCACAGGGTGAGTATACGCTCAGGCAGGCGCTGTCGGAGTATTCATATAAGGCAAGGGGAGTGCGCGCTTCGGCCGAGTCGATAGTTATAGGCGCTGGCGTCGGTCCGCTTTTAAACATACTTTGCGGTATACTTAAAAAGGAAGCCCTTGTCGGTATGGAAAACGGTCTGTTTATGCAGGCTTTGCAAATATTCAGCGATTATTCGATACCGTGCGCCGTGCCCGAATCGGACAGGAACGGAGCGGTCGTAAAAAGCCTTGCGGAAAACGGCGTAAACGTGCTGTTTCTCCAACCGTCGGCACTGCCTAAGGTCAGCGCGTCGGGAATTAACAGGCGCCGCGCCGAATTTTCACGCTGGGTGCGTGAAGGAAACGACCGATTGATAATAGAGGACGACTATAACGGCGAATTGCGGTACACCGCGCGCAGTATATCTTCCTTTCAGGGAAAGGAACCTGAAAACACGGTTTATATAGGGAGCTTTTCAAAGCTGTTACTGCCGAGCGTGCGTATTGCGTATATGGTCTTGCCGCCGAGACTTTTAAGCGAATATAACAAAAGAAAAAAATACTATAACCAGACCTGCGGCAAGGCGGAGCAGTTGGCGCTGTGCGATTATATCGTCACGGGCGCGCTTGAAAAGCATCTTCGCAGACTGCGCAAGCTGTATAACGGCAAAAGCCGACTGTTGTGCGAAAGTCTTGAAAAAAAACTTGACTGCTTTTCTTCTTTAAATCTGTATGAAACCTCGCTTACGGTAGAGGTAAAAACCAAACTGAAAGCAGACAGCGAGGATATTTGCAAAACGGCTGAAAAATGCGGAATAAAGCTGATAAAATCTGAAAATTCGGGGTGCTTCCGTATGTGCTTCGGCGGTATTAAGACCGATTTGATACCGCCTGCGGTCGCCGCGTTAAATAATTGCTTAGGCAACGTCGGCGTGACAGGACTCGACTAAGGTATTGACATAGGATTTTGCAAGTGATATAATTCAGTTGCAATCAGCCTGATAAAAGGCTGACAAGGGAGCTTGATGAAACTCAGGCTGAGAGGAAGTCCGTTTTACTATGACTTCGACCTGTGACCTGATGCGGATAATGCCGCCGTAGGAATAATACAAAAAAGTATTGCCGCAGGTCGTATTGCCTACGGCTTTTTTAGAACGAAACGTTCTAAGGCTTTCCGCTCTGCACACGCAAAATCCTATGCGGCAGAATGGAGAATATTTATGAAAAAACAAGGAACAATCTACAACATCACACTTTCGGCTGTTATGGTCGCCCTCGGCACCGCGCTGAGCTTCGTCAAGGTATGGGAAATGCCGCTCGGCGGCTCGGTCACGCTTTTGAGTATGCTGCCGATAGTTATGGTATCGTGTATGCTCGGCGTAAAGTGGGGGCTTGCTTCGTCCTTCGTTTATGCCGCTATTCAGCTGTTTGTTGACTTAGGAAAGGTGTTAAGCTGGGGTCTTACGCCTGCAATGCTTATCGGAACGCTTTTGTTCGATTACATAATCGCTTTTACCGTTTTGGGTCTTGCGGGTCTTTTCGTTAAAAAGGGCTACTACGGCGTTCTCGGCGGTACGGCGTTGGCAATTTCTTTAAGGTTTGTAAGCCACTTTGTTTCGGGATATGTTATTTTCAGAAACCTTGAACAGTTCAGCATTTTCGGCAATATTTTCACTAATAAACCTTTCCTTTATTCTGTTGCATACAACGGTTTTTATATGTTGCCTGAATTGGTTTTAACCCTCATAGGAACAGCTATACTGTTTAAAAATAAAAAAATACGCTCGATTGCGTTCGGCGAGTAATTTGGACGCTTTCGGCGCGGGAACGGAGAAGTTATGAAATATCAGAAAATTCACTTAAAAGAGCATTTCCCCTTTTTGGGCGAGAACGGCTGCGACCCAACCGTTGAAACCTATCTTCCCTACAATATGACCGAAATGAACAGGCAGGACGAAAAACGCCCCTGTTTGGTCGTCTGCCCGGGCGGCGGTTATGGGTTTTGCTCCCAGCGCGAGTCGGAGCCGATAGCTTTGAATTTTCTGCCCAAGGGATATAACGTTTTTGTCATTACATACTCCTGCAATCCGAATAAGTTCCCTACTCAACTGCGCGAGGTCGCGGCGGTTATGGAGCTTATATATGCTCACGCCGACGAATGGAATTGCGATACCTCTAAAATTGCGATTATGGGCTTTTCGGCAGGTGGTCACCTTGCGGCGCACTATGCAAACGCTTATGACTGCCCCGAGGTAAGAGCGGTGTTCAAAAACAGCCGTCCCGTTCAGGCGTCGGTGCTGTGCTACCCCGTAATAACCGCCGACCCGAAGTATTCCCACAAAGGCTCGTTCGAGGTCATTACAGGCAAAACCGAATTCACTCAGGAGGATATTGACAAATTCTCCTGCGACCGCCTTGTGAGCGACAAAACTCCGCCCGCGTTTATTTGGCACACCTCGGAGGATAACTGCGTACCCGTTGAAAACAGTCTGCTCTATGCCGCGGCGCTTTCAAAGCGCAATATAAAGTTCGATATGCGCATTTATTCGTTCGGCTGGCACGGGCTCTCAACGGTGGACGGTCAGACCTGCGACGATGTTGAACCGCAGTTTGCGGGCAATCACGCGTGGATCGCCGACGCGCAAAAGTGGCTTGCGATGACGTTGGGAACTAAATTTTAGATATTAGACGGAAGTGCGCTTTGAACCTATGATAATTCGTAATGCGTAATTCGTAATGCGTAATTAATATATCAGTTTAATAGGATAAAAAATTAGAGTTTAGCAAAGAAAAATAAGAATTGATATACCTGCCTCCCTCGTCAGAGGGCGCCAACGGCATTTTCAATTTTATTTCTGCTAAACTCTAATTTATATTATTATTTTCCGTTAAGTTCCTTAGTTTTTCTTTCTATTTCTCTTGATATATTTATTCCCGCGATAAGACCCATTTGAAAATATATTTCGCTTGTAGTTTTTTCACGGATTGCCATTTCATAGGAAACGGCTTCCCGTTCCTTTTCATCTTCAAAATGTTCGTCTAAAAATTCTTCCGTTTGCTTTTCCATATTTCTTATAGCAGCAGCAAAATCTAAGTCCTTGCTTTCCACTACCGATTCACCGTATCCGATAAGATAATTACTTATCTCTAACAGCTTGCACCTTTTAATCATATTAGAAAATTCCATATTCTTTTACCTCACTTATTATTTCTTAAAGTATCTTTTACTGTCCGACCGTATCTGACATAACATCACCGCCTCGAACTAATTATATATGCATTTTCGATAATTTTCAAGGTCCCACCTTGGGACCTTTTCACAAATTTCGTCTATTGTAATGATAAAACACGAAAAGCCACCTCATTTTTCGTGTATTATTTACGTTAAAACAACCTTTTAGAAATAATAATTGACGAGTATTTAAAAAATACCAAATAATATTATAAAAAATTAGAGTTTAGCAGAAAAAATAAGATTGATACACCCGCCTCCCTCTGACGAGGGAGGTGGATTTTTGCGTAAGCAAAAAGACGGAGGGAGAGACAAATTCCGCATAAAAACACGGTTTTTTCTCTCCCTCAGTCAACTGCGTTGACAGCTCCCTCGTCAGAGGGCGCCAATGGCATTTTCAATTTTATTATCGCTAAACTCTAATTATTTATCCCGTTAAACGGATATTTTAATTACGCATTACGCATTATTATAGGTGCGAAGCACACCGACATCTAATATCTAACGTCTAAAATCTAACGTCTAAATTTGGCTTCAAGGACAAAACTTACAATTACCGCAACAGCCGCAAGCGACAGTACGCATATCACCGCCACAAGCGCAAAACCGCTTTTATTTTCCGAAGTATCGGTCAGAAAATCGGGCGATTTCAGGCTTTCAAAAACGGTTTTTGTATAATCGGTGCTTTCGTCCTTTGCGGTGTAGAACGCAAGGGTGTATATCTGTTCATCGGCTACGGTAATGTAGCGGATAAGCGTGTATTCGCCGCCGCTGTCCGAAAGGGTTTCCTCGGTTCGGATAAACTTTTGACCGCCGTTTTCGGCAATTTCACATTGCGATTTGTCAAGCCCCGTCATTTCGGGCGCAAGGGAGAGTATACTGCTGTCTTCAAGCAGGGAAATATTTCCGACATTTTCGGAAAATTTGCTTTTTACCGCGCTTATTCGTATCTGCTTTGTGTTTTTTTCGTTCACGGCGGTATAAATTATGCCGTTTTCGGAGCAGTAGTTGTTTAACTCCTCCGTACTCATACCAAGAATTTCGGCAACGTCATCGGTATCGTCCTTAAATTCGGAACCGACGGTTACGGCCGCCTTAGCGCCGCCGAATACCGTTATTATAAACATAAACGCAACGAATAAAACCGTGCACAACAGTCTTTTTTTCATATATTTCACCCGTCTATACCGTTTTGCCTTTTTGCCGCCGTAAGCGTGTTCTGCATAAGCATTGCTATCGTCATAGGTCCTACGCCGCCTGGCACGGGAGTTATTGCCGCCGCTTTTTTGCTGACGTTTTCAAAGTCAACATCGCCGCACAGCTTTCCGTTTTCTCGGTTCATACCTACGTCGATTACAACCGCACCGTCCTTAACCATATCGGCGGTTATAAAGCGCGCCTTTCCCACAGCTGCGACAAGTATATCGGCGGTAAGGCATATTTCTTTTAAGTTTTTCGTCCTTGAATGGCATATTGTGACGGTGCCGTTTTTATGTAACAAAAGCATTGACATCGGCTTTCCGACAATGTTTGAACGACCTACGACCACGCAATGCTTGCCCTCGGGGTCAATTCCGCTGCTTTTGAGCAGCTCCATTATTCCCGCAGGGGTGCAGGGAACAAAATCATAATCGCCTATCATTATTTTGCCGACATTAACGGGGTGAAAAGCGTCAACGTCCTTTTTCGGGTCTATTGAGTTTATTATCAGCTTTTCGTCAAGGTGCTTCGGGAGCGGAAGCTGGCAGAGTATGCCGTTAATGCTCGGCTTTTTGTTGAGCATATCTATAAGCGCCAACAGCTCCTCCTCGGTTGTGTCGGCTGGCAGGGCGTACTCCTCGGAAATAAAACCGACAGCCTCGCAAGCCTTTTTCTTGTTTGCGACATAGACCTTTGAAGCGGGATCCTCACCCACGATTATGACCGCAAGTCCTGCCGAAACGCCTTTTTGCTTTAACTGCTCGGTTTCCCTGCGCACACGTTCTTTTACCTCGGCTGAAACCGCCTTGCCGTCAATTATCTTGCTCATTTTCTTCCTCCTGTGTTTCCTCCGCTATAACGGGTACATATTCCGCAGTTTCATCTGATTTGCGGTATTTTTTCTCAAACACGACAATCAAAACCGCGCCCGTTATGCAAAGCATCGCCGATAAAAGGCTTGATACGCGCAGTCTGCCTATCATAAGACTGTCGGTGCGGATAAGCTCCAAAAATGTGCGCTCAAAGCCGTACCAAACGCAGTACATAAGCGAGGTTTCGCCGCTGAAACGGCGTTTTTTGCTTAAATGATTTATTATGAAAAATCCCGCAATGCACCAAATTGACTCATACAAAAAACAGGGGTGAACAAGTCCGTTTGAGCCCATTTCGCTTGCGACCTTTGAGCTGGTCATACCCCACCAGCTGCTGCCTGTGAATGTTCCGTATGCCTCTTGGTTGAAGAAGTTGCCCCAACGCCCGATGCCCTGTCCTATCAGAAATCCGAGAACGGCAATATCGAACATATCGAGAATGTTGATTTTAAGTATCTTACAGGCGATAAAGCCCGCGGCAAACGCGCCGATAACTCCGCCGTAAATGGCAAGCCCCGCAAAGCCTGAGGAGTCCCCGAATCCGAAAAAGTCGCCTATGCCGTTTAGCTTTTCCCCGTCGAAAATCACGTAGTATGTGCGCGCGCTGAGTATCGAAACGGGCGTGGCGATAAGAACCACGTCAAGCATTTTGTCGGTATTAAGATTGAACCTTTCGGAATTCTTAACCGCGAAAATAAGCGCCAACAAAAAGCCGCAGGCGATAATTATTCCGTACCAATAAATGTCCCACCCGTTTTCGCCGAGCGGTATTCTGAACGCCACGGGATTGAGGTGCATTTTTATGCCGAAGATAGTAACGTCGTATCCTGTCATAACAAACTTCCTTTATTTATTTTTCGGTTTTATAACCGAAAGAACGGTCTTTTCGCCGTCAAGCAGGCTCAGCCGCTTGTAAACGTCCTCAACCGTTACCGATTTGAGGTATTTTATCTCGTCAAACAGGTTGTAGCCGAACATAGCGCAGTCGATAAGCTGCATAGCGATTCCCTCAACGTTGTTGAAACGTCTTATCGCGTCGCCGTACATACCGCACCTCACCGCGGAAAACAGCTTTTTGTCGATACCCTCCGTTTTAAGGCGCTCAACCTCTTTTTTAATTTCCTCGGCGACCCTTTCGGGGTTTGACGATTCGCCGTCAAAAATTACCGCCGCATAGCCGTTACCCGTGAAATATTCGCTTGAAAACTCGTCGTTTATAAGCCCCTCCTCCACAAGGCGCTTATAAAGCGGCGAAGAATCGCCCGCGATTATTTCAAGCAGTATCGCGGTGTGTATCTTTTCTTTGAGCGTTCTCTCGGGCGCCGAAACAGGCTCCTTGTAGCCGAAGCAGAACATAGGCATTGCCACTTCAAGCGCCTGTTCGGTGTATTGCTGTGCAACGCCGTCGGGTTCGTCCGCGGGTATTCTTTCTATGCTTATAGGCTCGTTAGGTATCACAGCCGATTCTATCTGCTTCAAGACCTTTTCGCTGTTTACGTTTCCCGCTATACATATAAACATATTCGAGGGGTTGTAAAAAGTGTTGTAGCACTTGTATAAAAGGTTGTGGTCTATCTGGGCTATCGAATCGACAGTCCCCGCAATGTCTATGCGCACGGGGTGGTTTTTATACATCGCCGAGAGCATATTGAACATAACCCGCCAGGACGGGCTGTCGTCATACATACGTATTTCCTGACCGATAATTCCCTGTTCCTTTTGAACGGTCTGCTCGGTGAAATAGGGCGACTGAACAAAGTTAAGCAGTATCGCAAGATTGTCATAAAATCTGTCCGAGCAGGAGAAAAGATAGCAGGTGCGGTCAAACGAGGTAAAGGCGTTTGCGTATCCGCCCGTTTCGGCGTAGCGCGTGAATGCGTCGCCGTCCTCGCTTTCAAACAGCTTATGCTCCAAAAAATGCGCTATTCCCTCGGGAACGCTGAGTGTTTCGCCGTTTGCAGTAAAGCAGGTGTCGATAGAGCCGTACTTCGTTCCGAAAACGGCATAAGCCGAGCTGTATTGCGGCTTTTCGAGAATGTATATTTTAAGTCCGCAGTCAAGCTCCGCTTTTATATAGCTTTCGCCTATCTCGCTGTCAAAACGCTGTTTTATCATTTTTCGTCCTCCTTCGGAAGAAGCCTGTAAACCGTGTTAAGATGTATGCCGTTTGCGGCGGCGATAACGTCGTCTCTGGTTATTTGGGAAATTTTCGCCGCAATATCGTCGGGCGAGCAGAGCGCGCCGTTATACACCTTTAACGCATACCACAAATCAAGTGAATTTTGACTGTCGTTATAGGTTTTAAGCGAATCGGCAATGCTCTTTAAAGAGGAGCTGTATTCAAAGTCGCCGAACTCGCCCTTTTTCATTATTTCAAGCTGATTTAATATTTCGTTCCGCGCTTTTTGAGCATTCTCGGTCTCAACGCCCGATTCAACCGTCAAAAGCCCCTTCTGGCGGACGGAGGAAGCCGAGCAGTAGTAGCACAGGCTCATTTTTTCACGCACGTTTTCAAAAAGACGGGAGTAAGGTCCGCCGCCGAAAATATCGCACATAACCATTAACGGGAGCGTTTCGCTGTCGTCCCCCGCCATATCGGAAGAAAAGCCCATAACGAGCTTGCCTTGGCTTACGTCCATACGCTCGGTTATTTCGAGCGGTTCGGGTCGGAGCGCGGTTTTGTCGCACTTGAAGCAATCGGTTATGTCGGTGCGTTCTACCGATGAAAAATAGCCTTTGATAACGTCAAAAAATCCGTCGGGCACGGCGGCGCCTATAACGTTTACTCGGACGTAGGCGTTTGAAAGCATACGCTTCCACGCGCTGTAAAGGCTGGAACCCGTTATGGTAAGCACATCGTCCTCGGTTCCGCACTTCGGCACGCCGTACGCCTTTCCTTTATACATTTCGCTTATGAGTCTGTTTTTGGCGTAGATACGCTTCTCGCTTACTTCGCTGCGGATATGCTCCACCGCCTTGCGCTTTTCACGGGCAAGATCCTCGGTGAAAAACGCTTCGTTCTCGGTCTTGGGGTCGAAAACAAGGTCAAGCAAAAGCTCGCTCGCCTGCTTTATGAGGGATTCGTTTTCAAACGTAAACCTGTCGTTTATGACCGAAATTCCCATACGCAAAAGCTGGCAGTCGCCCGACTTTTCAACGCTTGCTTCAAGCTGAGCGCCGTAAAGACGGTTCAGCTTGTAGTTAAGCCGCGAAAAATCGGGATATTTTTTACTGCACGTGGTGAGAATAAAGGGTAGCAGGGCATACTCCGCCGCCGTATCGCTCGCGAGCGGCAAAAAGAAGTTGAAAGAAATTTTTGTGGTATTAAAACGCACGTTTTTGACAAACAGCCCCTCGGCGCCGTCTGCCAGATTAATGATTTTTCCGGACATAGTATTCCTCCGCGTCAAAATCTTGATAGATAAAATAATCTATATATGATAAGTATACCACAACAATCCGCGCAATTCCACAATAAAATTTGCAAAATGGGCGGTATTATGTTATTATACTGTCATATTGATATATCGGGGCGGTGAAAATTTGGATATTAAGGTAGAACACAAGCGCGGTATAAGAATACAGACAAGAATTATTGTGTCCGCCTTGCTCCTTTTGTTGCAGATAGTTTTTCTGTTTTTTGCGGTTTACAGCCTTTCAAAGAGCTATTTTTGGGTATACACCGCGTCGGTTATAGCGGGTATAATATTGGTTATTTATATAGTCAACCGCAGGGGTAATCCCAGCTATAAAATAACGTGGATAATATTTATACTCATTTTCCCGATATTCGGAATATCGGTTTATCTGCTTTGGGGCGGCGGCAGAGTTATGCCCCACAAGCGCAAAAAAATGATGAAGTGCGAGCGGCGGTATAAGCCGTATCTCAACAAGGACGAAAATCTTCGCAACAAATTAAGATATTACGACGTTCTTCATTCCCGTCAGGCGGATTATCTTGCGGGGGAGAGCGGCTATCCTCTTTACAACAACACCTCTACCGAGTTTTTGGCCCCTGGGGAAAAGTTTTTGCCCCGTTTTCTTGAAGAGCTTGAAAAAGCCGAAAAATATATATTTATCGAATTTTTTATCCTTGCCGAAGGCTATATGTGGGACAGGATACACGAAATACTTAAAAGGAAAGCCGCCGAGGGCGTGGAAATACGTATAATATTTGACGATTTCGGTTCCATAAAGCGCCAGCATAAGGATTTTATAGTCCGCCTGCGGTCGGAGGGTATGCGCGTTTCGGTCTTCAATCCGATAGGCCCCACAATGAATATATTTATGAACAACCGCAACCACAGGAAAATAGTGGTTATAGACGGCAAGGTTGCCGTCACGGGCGGACTTAACATCGGCGACGAATACATCAATAAAATAGAGCGCTTCGGCAAATGGCTTGACTGCGCCGTCATAATCAAGGGCGACGCCGTTAGGAGCTTTCTTGTAATGTTCTGCTGTATGTGGGAATTTACCACGGACAAGAGAATAGAAATAGAAAAATATATCGCAAACGCGCCCGCTGAGAGCGAGGGCTTTGTCCTGCCGTACTGCGACGACCCGTTGAACGAGCGCAATCCCGCCGAGGGTATTTATATGCAGATACTCAACACGGCGCAGGAGTATGTTTATATCGCATCGCCCTATCTGATAATAGATAACAGTATGATAAACACACTTAAAATGGCGGCAAGGTCGGGCATAGACGTACGTATAATAACCCCGTATATACCCGATAAGTGGTACGTTCACCCCGTCACAAGGTATAATTATCTTGAACTGCTTGAAGCGGGTATAAGAATATATGAGTATACCCCTGGTTTCATTCATTCAAAGCTCTTTGTTTCGGACGATATGGTCGCAACCGTCGGCACGGTCAATATGGACTACCGCAGCTTCGCGCTTCACTTTGAATGCGGCGCGTGGATATGCGATAACGACACCGTAATAGACATAAGGGACCATTTGAAAGAGGTTATGGAGCAGTCGAAAGAAATAACCCTTGCAAAGTGGCGCAAACGCAAGACGGGCGAAAGGCTTAAACAGGCAATTCTTCATCTTTTCGCGCCGTTTATGTAGTTGACATAATACTTAAAATCTGGTATAATTTATCCGTATAAATGAAAGGTGGTTTTCGTATGAAAGGTTTTTTGAAATTTATCGCTTCGCTTACCGCGGTTTTCGCGGTGTTTGTCGGCGCGCTCGCCGTGCTTGACGCGATTACAAACAAACATCGCATTAAGGGCGACTATCTTGAATGCGATGATACCGATTTTGAATAGTGCGACGTGTCCTCCCGATTTTTAAGGGAGGGCATTATTTTTGCCCTTAATTTACTTTGTTATAATTTGAATTTGTTATTTTATTGTGATTAATTAATAATAAAATTGTCAAAAAAACGGTAAATTGACTTTTGATTAGTTAGATTGCACAAAAACAAAATAATTTTCAATACAGTATACTACTTGAAAAGGTTTGCGGAATATTGTATTATATAATGGCAGATAATAATAATGTTCTGTTTCCTTTTAGCCGCTAAAAGGAAATTTAGTTTAAAGTATTTACATCAGCGGCAGAACGGAGAACAAAAATGACAAAATTTACAGCACCTCAGCTTTCCGCTATGATCGAGCGTAAACTGTCTCACAATTTCGGCGTTACTCCCGAACAGGCTTCGGACGAACTTTTTTACAAAGCCTGCGTTTTGGTACTGCTTGAAATAATGAGCGAGCGCCGCGCCGCCTTCAAAAAGGCGACCGACGAGCAGGAGGCAAAAACCGTTTACTATCTCAGTATGGAGTTTTTGATGGGCCGCTCGCTTAAAAACACCCTTTACAATCTTGACCTTACCAATACTATGAGCCGCGCGCTTGCAAAGTTTAAGGTAAAGCTCGATAAGCTCTATGATTTTGAGCCCGACGCGGGGCTTGGCAACGGCGGTCTCGGCAGACTTGCCGCCTGCTTCCTCGACGGTCTTTCAACGGGCAGTTATCCCGCAATGGGATACTGTATACGCTACGAGCTTGGAATTTTCCGTCAGAAGCTGGTTGACGGCTGGCAGACCGAAATGCCCGATTTCTGGCTCCCCGGCGGCGGCGTTTGGCTTGAACCGAGACCCACCTCCGCTGTTGACGTACAGTTTGACGGCCACATAAACGAATGGTGGGACGGCGCCTATCACCACGTGGAGCATGTTGACTATACAAGCGTTCACGCAGTTCCCTATGACCTTATGGTTGCGGGTAAGGACGGTAAAACGGTAAACGTTCTGCGTTTGTGGAGCGCCGAGTGTCAGGACTTTGATATGTCGGCGTTCAATCAGGGCGATTATGTCCGTGCGCTTGAACAGCGCGCTATGGCTGAGGCTATTTCAAAGGTTCTTTATCCTGAGGATAATCACATGGAGGGTAAATCCCTGCGCCTGCGCCAGCAGTATTTCCTTGTTTCCGCTTCAATTCAGGATATACTCAACCGCCATTTGAGGAAATACAACACGCTTGACAATCTTCCCGAGAAGGTTGCCATTCACATAAACGATACCCACCCGACCCTTTCTATACCCGAGCTTATGCGTTTCCTGCTTGACGAGTGCGGATATTCGTGGGATAAGGCGTGGAGCCTTGTTAAGCGCACAGTTGCTTACACCAACCACACCATTATGTCGGAGGCTCTTGAATGTTGGTCGGAGACTCTGTTTAAGGAAAGACTTCCGCGTATCTATCAGATAGTTAAGGAAATAGACAGGAGATTCCGCGAGGAGGTTATAACCCTCACGGGCGACCGCGCCCTTGCCGAGCGCACCGCTATCGTTGCAAACGGTGTTGTCAGAATGGCTAACCTCTGCGTTGCTACCTGCCACACCGTAAACGGCGTTTCAAAGCTCCACAGTAAAATACTTGTTGACGAGCTGTTTAAGGATTACTACGGTATGACCCCCAACAAGTTCACCAACGTTACCAACGGTATTGCGCACAGAAGATGGCTTTGTCAGGCAAATCCCGAGCTTACGGCATACCTTACCGAGCTTATAGGCGACGGATTTATTATGGATGCTTCGCAGCTTGATAAGCTCTCGCAGTTTGAGGACGATAAGACCGTGCTTGCGCGTCTTGCCGAAATTAAGCGTTCAAACAAGGCTCGCTTTGCCGACTATGTAAAGGCGCAGTATGACGTTACCCTCAACCCCGATTCGATTTTCGATATGCAGGTTAAGCGACTGCACGAGTATAAGCGTCAGCACCTCAACGCGCTCAATATAATCACGGATTATATCAAGCTCAAAGAAAATCCGAATATGGACTTCACTCCGAAGACCTATATCTTCGGAGCAAAGGCGGCTCCCGGATACCTCTTCGCAAAGGAAATTATACAGATGATCTACCGTCTGTCCGAGGTTATCGACAATGACCGTTCTGTGAGCGACAAGTTAAAGGTACTGTTCCTTGAAGACTACCGCGTTACCCTTGCCGAGCTGATGATTCCTGCCGCCGATATAAGCGAGCAGATCTCTCTTGCTTCGACCGAGGCGAGCGGAACGGGCAATATGAAGCTAATGATGAACGGCGCTGTCACCCTCGGAACTGAGGACGGCGCAAACGTTGAAATTCATCAGGCTGTCGGCGACGACAATATCATCATCTTCGGTATGAGAACGCCCGAGGTTCTTTCGTTGCAGAAAAACGGCTACTCGCCGATACAGTACTACAACAACAATGCCGAGCTTCGCTCCGCGCTTGATTTCATAGGTAAGGGAATAGGCGGTCAGACGTTTGACAACATCTATAACACGCTTAAAAACGTTGACCATTATATGGCGCTTGCCGACTATGCGGATTACTGCAACGCTCAGCACAGGGCGACAAAGCTGTATAACGACCGCGAAACCTGGGAAAAAATGTCCCTTGTAAACATTGCTAAATCGGGCATTTTCTCGGCAGACCGCTCAATAAAGGATTATGCTGAGAATATCTGGCATATCAAGCCCGTAAAATAAAGGTGAATATGGAATATTATCCTTTTGATTCAAGAAATTCTTTGTACCGCAGTAAACTCGGAGCCGTTGCCGACGGGGAGACCTTTCGGCTGCGGCTGTTACTGCATAATGACGCCCACGTTTACGAGGCGTTTTTGCTGTTTTCGGACGATTTCGGCAACACAAGCCAAATAAAGCTCGAAAAACGCGAACAGCTTGAAAACTACCGCTTTTACGACTGCGAGGTCACGCCGAAAAACGGCATATATTGGTATTCGTTCCGCTACACAAGCGAGTACGGCGAGTTTTATGTAAACCGAGAGAAGCACTCACTCGGAATAGTTTCGCGGGAAAAGCGCAAGGCTTGGCAGCTTACCGTTTATGACGGTAATTTTAAAACTCCCGATTGGCTCAGCGGCGGCATAATCTACCAAATTTTTCCCGACCGCTTTTTTGCGGCGGGTGAAAAGAAAGAAAATGTCCCGACGGACAGATTTTTGTGCGGCGATTGGTCAAAACAGCCCGAATACCGACAGAACAACGGTCCCTGCTCGCTCGGGAACGACTATTACGGCGGCGATTTTAAGGGGATAGAGCAAAAGCTCGGCTATTTAAGCGAACTCGGCGTAAGCTGTATCTATATGAACCCCGTTTTTGAGGCGCACTCAAACCACCGCTACAACACGGCGGACTATATGAAGTTAGACCCGCTCCTCGGCAATGAAAAGGACCTGCAATCGCTGATAGAAGCGGCGAAAAAGCGCGGCATTTACATAGTGTTTGACGGCGTTTTTTCCCACACGGGGGACGACAGCAGGTATTTTAACCGCTATAACCGCTATGATACCGTCGGCGCTTACAACTCAACGCAGTCGCCGTATTACAGCTGGTATAAGTTCAATAATTATCCCGACAGCTATTCGGCGTGGTGGGGCGTTCCGTCCCTCCCCGAAACCAACGAGGAAGACCCGTCCTTCACCGAATTTATAACGGGAAAAAACGGAGTTATAAGATATTGGCTTAAAAAAGGCATACGCGGTTGGCGGCTTGACGTTGCCGACGAACTGCCCGACGCTTTTTTGGATAACATCAGAAAGGCTGTAAAGGCAGAGGGCGCGGATAAATTCCTTTTGGGCGAGGTCTGGGAGGACGCGACAAATAAGATAAGCTACGGCGCAAGAAGAAAGTTTTTGCGCGGCAGTCAGCTTGATTCGGTTATGAACTACCCGTTCAGCGAGGCAATTTTTGCTTTCTTAAAGGGCGGCAACGCCGACGAGCTTATGGACAGCGTGCTTGACATTATCGAAAACTATCCGCCCGAGGCGGTAAAGCTCCTTATGAATCATATCGGCACGCACGACACCGCGCGCGCCATAACCCGTCTCGGTATAGACGACGAATATGTGGGCGATCGCGCTTGGCAGTCTTCGCGCGTTATGACCTATGACGAATATTCAAAGGGCGTAAGGCTTTTAATGCTTGCCGCCGTTCTGCAATACACCCTGCCTGGCGTGCCGTCGCTCTACTACGGCGACGAAGCGGGTCTTGCGGGCTACGGCGACCCGTTCTGCCGCGGCACCTACCCTTGGGGTAAGGAAAACGCCGCGCTTGTTGAGTTTTATAAAAAACTCGGTAAAATGAGAAGAAGCAACAAGGCGTTTGACAACGGCGAGTTTATTCCCATATACGCCTCGTTCGGCAGCGTTATCTACGAACGAAAAAAAGGCGCAAGCTCGGTGTTAGTCGCGGTGAACCGCTGGTGCGAGCCTGCCTACGCCGATATACCCGAACGATTCAGGACGGCAAAGGCGCTGTTCGGCGAATATGACGGCGCGGACAGACTTCTTATCCCCGCGCAGGGCTTTGTAATCCTTAAAAAATAATTTTTTGATATAAAAAGGCTCACATCTTTTTTGAGAGATGTGAGCCTTCTAATATCTAACGTCTAAATTACCATTTAACGCTCCAACGTTCCTTATATCCGCCGAACATATCGCGCGGAGTGTTTTCGCCGCCCTTATACTTAGAGGAGGCAATGCGCTCGCCGAGCATTTTGTCAAAAAGTTCGGTATCAAACGGAAGTTCAATCTCCTTTGAGCCGCACCAGGAAGAAAGGTATGCGGCGTTGGAAATTGTCAGTTCGTTGATGCCCTCGGTGCCGTTTGAGATAAGCGCCTCGCCGTTCAGCACGGCGTTCGCGAAGTTTGAAAGTATGCCCTTGTGAGCGGTCTCAGGGAACTGCGGAGTATATTCGCTGTATTCAATTTCGCAATCAAAGGTTCGCTGATTTGAAGTGAAGCACAGCTCGCGTTCCGACTTTTTAAGCCGCCACAGTTTTAAAACCCCGTTTTCTATTATGCATTTGCCCCTGTCGCCCGATATTTCAAGGCGGTTTGTACCCGGATATTCGCCCGTTGAGGTGATAAATACGCCCGTTGCACCGTTTTTGTAACGGGTGCGTATGGTAACGTCGTCCTCGACCTCTATGTTATGGTATTTCCCGACATCGCAAAAGGCGGTCACGGCGCACGGCATACCGCATATCCATTGCCATAAATCAAGGTTGTGCGGCGCCTGATTGAGCAGAACTCCGCCGCCCTCGCCTGCCCAGGTGGCGCGCCATTTTCCTGAATCGTAATAGCTTTGCGTGCGGTACCAGTTTGTGACTATCCAAACGGTGCGTTTGAGTTCGCCCAGCTCGCCGCTCTTTACTATCTCCCTTGCCCTGCGGTATATACCGTTGGTGCGCTGATTAAACATTATCGCAAATACTTTTCCGCTTTTTTCGGCGGTTTTATTAAGCCTTTGCGCCGAAGATACGCTTATGTCAACGGGCTTTTCAACCAAAACGTGCTTGCCCGCGTTTAACGCCGCTTCGGCTATTTTCGCGTGGCTAGGGTGCGGGGTTGCGATTATCACCGCGTCGATATCCTTATCTTTCAAAATATCCCCGAAATCCGTGAAAACCGGAATTTCGGGGAATTTTTCGCGCAGGAAATCACACCTCTCGGCTGAATTGTCGCACAAAGCCGAGAGTGTAAGTCCCTTTATTTCACCGTTGTTTATACAGATTGCGTGCGCCGTACCCATATTTCCGACGCCGATTATTGCGGTTTTTAACATATTCATCACTTATTTGCTTGCGCTGCCCTTGTATGTTGCAGACGTATCGGCAAAGACCGCTTTTGTTTCCTTTTTTCTGCGCGAGGTTGTAACGCGTTTCATAAGCTCGTTGTAGTAAAGCTCCTCGTCAAACGGAATTTCAACCGTTTTGCCGAGCCATGATGAAAGGTGCATTGCGTTTGAAAGGGTGAGTCCGTTTATACCCTCTTTTCCGTTCGCTACAAGCGGGGTTCCCCTTAATATCGCGCCGCCCCAGGCGTTGAGCACGCCGATATGCTGTTCGTTCTTGCCGTCAAGTTCTATTTCAAGTTCGGCTGATTGCGGGCACGCAAAGGATTCCTTGTTTGTCGCCGAGAATTCAGGCTCGCTCATTTCATATTCCAAAACGGTGAGTTTTTCGTCCTCTGCCACTATTTTTGCGCCGTCCATCTGTATTTCAAAGCGGTTTGAGCCGTTTGCGTCGCCCGTTGAGGTGACGAACACGCCAGTTGCGCCGTTTTCGTACTCAACATAGGCGGTAACGTCGTCCTCAACCTCTATATCGTGCCATTTGCCGTATTGCAGGTGCGCTTCGACCTTTTTCGGCATACCGCATATCCACTGCCACAAGTCAAGCTGGTGCGGACACTGGTTGAGCAGAACTCCGCCGCCCTCGCCAGACCAGGTAGCGCGCCACGCGCCCGAATCGTAGTACGCCTGCGGGCGGTACCAGTTAGTTATCAGCCAATTGGTTCTTCTTATCTGACCGTATTTGCCCGATTGCACAAGCTCGCGCATTTTGCGGTATATGCAGTTGGTGCGCTGATTGAACATCATACCGAACACAACGTTGCTTTTTTCAGCGGCGGCGTTCATTTCGCGCACCTGCTTTGTGTAAACCCCCGCAGGCTTTTCAACCATAACGTGAATACCCTTTTCCATACACATTATCGCGTATTTCGGGTGGTCGTAATGCGGAACCGATACAATGCAGGCGTCAATTTTGCCGCTTGAAAGCATTTCCTCAGCCGTGGGATAAAGCAGAACGCCCTCGGGCAGATTTTCCTTTGCCCATTCAAGACGGTCGGGGTTTATATCCGCAACCGCGGTAAGCTCAAAATCGGGGCATTTGCCCTCCGCCACGTTTTTTGCGTGGGCAGAACCCATATTTCCTATACCGATTATACCGAGACGAATTTTCTTATCCATAAAAATGCTCCTTTTAAAATCCGCGCGAGCGGAGGTAGTCATAACTGCGTTTAAGGCAGTTAAACGGGTCCTCGCCGCCGCAGTCGTCCTGCTCGACAAGCATATACCTTGTCCCCGAGCTTTCCGCCTTTTCAAAAACACGGTCAAAATTTATGTTTCCCTCGCCCAGCACCGCCATTTTTCTGCCGTAGGCGCAGTCTTTAAGGTGGATACAGGGCACTCTGCCCGACAGCCTTTCAAGCCAATAGGCAGGGTCGCCGCCGCCGACCTGAACCCAATACGTATCAAGCGTAAAGCCCATTTCGTCGGGTGCGAACTCGTCGGCAAGCATACCGTATATGACCTTGCCGTTTATGTGCTTAAACTCGTTATCGTGATTGTGGAACATAAAGTATTTGCCGTTTTCCTTTAAGGCTCTCGCGGCTGGCTTTAAATCCTTTACAAAGTCTTCATAACAGTTGCCTTTTTCGTTGCCGAAGCCGTAATACCCAAGTCCGATATACTTGCAGTCAAGCACGTCATGCTCGCGCGATACCTTTTCCGCTTCGTCCCTGAGCCTTTCGAGCGGCACGTGGGTCAGAACACATTTTAATCCGTTTTTATCAAGCTGCTCTTTAAGCCACTCAGGCTCGTAAGCGCAAACTCCCGAAACCTGAACGTTTTTATAGCCTATGTCCGCTACTTTTTTAAGCGTTTCGGAAAGTGAGCTTATGTCCTTGCAAAAATCCCTTACTGTGAATAACTGCGCGCCTATTTCCATTTTAAAAACTCCTTAAATCAGACTTTTAAATGCGTCAACCGCCGCCTTGAACGCGGCTTCCTTGGTGGGATAGCTGTAAAGCGTGCCGACCTCGGAGGTATTGCCGTCCTTTTCAAGACCGGCAAGGCCGTCGAACACCGTCAGGTGCGGCTCAATTGTGAAGTCGCGCCCTCCGTTTGAAATAAAACCTGCGACTATTTTTTCAACGTTGCCGTCGCCCTTGCCCGCGGGGACAACCCTGCCGTCCCAAAGGGCGTCCTTTATGTGCATATATTTGATGTATTTGCCGAGCATATCCCACGCTTCAAGCGTGTCCTGTCCGCACTGAACAAAGTTTGCAGGGTCGAAAATGCCTTTTATTTCGGGCAGAGCGCTGTGTATTTCAAGACATTCCTTTGCCTTTGCACCGTAAATGCCTTTTTCGTTTTCGTGGCAGAGGTCTATGCCGCTGTCCTTTGCAATATCAAGAAATTCACCGAGACGGGAAATAACCTCGTTCTTATAATCGTCAGTGTTTTTGCCTTCGGGTATGTAGAACGAGAAAAGGCGAATGTTTTTCGCGCCCAAAATATCCGCCGTTTCAAGCGTGCGTTTTAATTTTTCTTTTTCGGCGCCGAAATCGTCCTTTTCAATGTCGATTTTTCCTATCGGTGAGCCTATCGACCAGGTTATAAGACCCGCGCCGTCCAGCTTTTGTCTTACTTCTTTTGCCTTTTCGGGCGATATATCCGAAACATTTATATCGTCAACATTTCGCATTTCAAGACCCGAAACGCCGTTTTCAAGCATAGCCTTTATCTGACCGTCTATAAGCGGACTTGCTTCGTCCGCAAAGGCGTTGATGTTTATATTTTTCATAATTAAACTCCTGAATATGCGGAAAATCCGCCGTCGATAGGCAGGGTGATTCCCGTTACAAATCCTGCTTTTTCCTCGTCAAGCAGCCATTCGACCGCACCGTTAAGCTCGCTCGCCTCGCCGAAACGTCCCATAGGGGTCGAACGGAGTATTTTCTCGGTTCTGGCGGTGGGTGTGCCGTCTTCATTAAAGAGCAGACCGCGGTTCTGGTTGGTTACGAAAAATCCAGGAGCTATCGCGTTTACGCGTATGCCTTCCTTTGCGAAGTGGACGGCAAGCCAAGATGTGAAGTTGGATACCGCCGCCTTTGCCGCCGAATAAGCAGGTATTTTAGTAAGCGGACGGTAGGCGTTCATTGATGAAATATTCAGAACCGAACAACCCTTTCTGCCGAGCATATCGGTCATAAACACCTGACTCGGAAGAAGTACGCCTTTGAGGTTAAGGTCAAAAACAAAGTCGAATCCCTTTTCTTCAATGTTGAAGAATGTGAGGAAATCCTGCGCCGATTCGTCGCCGTTCTCGTATTCCTCGTGCAGAGTGGTGCATTTGGGGTTGTTTCCTCCTGCGCCGTTGATTAAAATATCGCACGCGCCGAGGTCTTTTAAAATGCTTTTATGCACCTGTTCGATATTCTCCCTGTCAAGCACGTTGCACTTGTAAGCGCGCGCCGTGCCGCCTGCGGCGGTTATCTTATCAGCCGTCTTTTTTGCTGCCTCCTCGTTTAGGTCAAGCAATGCGACCTTTGCGCCCTTTGCCGCCAAAAATTCCGAAAATCCCGAGCAAAGAACTCCGCCTGCGCCTGTGATTACAACTACCTTATCCATTATTTTTTCTCCTTTTCTATGGCTTCAAAAAGCCCCGCTATGTATGTCGCACCCAAGGCACGGTCAAAAAGTCCGTATCCGTAACGTCCCTTTTCGCCCCATATCATACGTCCGTGGTCGGGTCTTACATACCCGTCAAACCCGATTTCCACAAGCGCTTTCGCAATGCCGTACATATCAAGCGATCCGCACTCTGTCGGGTGGCCGACCTCTTCAAACTGTCTTGTTCCTGTGTGTTTTATGTTGCGGAGATGCACGAAATGTATCCTGCCCGCAAAGGCTTTTGCCATATCGGCAAGGTCGTTGTCGGGGTTTGCGCCGAGCGAGCCTGTGCAGAGAGTGATACCGTTGTTTTTAATCGGCACAATGTCGAGAAAACGCTGTAAATTTTCCTTGCAGGTGATTATTCTCGGCAGACCGAATATGCCCCAAGGCGGATCGTCGGGGTGTATCGCCATATTGACGCCGCTTTCCTCCGCTACGGGGATTACTGCCTTTAAAAAGGTTTCAAGGTTCTTCCAAAGTCCCTCTTCTCCGAGTTCTTCGTATTCTTTGAGCAGTCCCACAAGCTCGTCCTTGGTGTAGCTTGCGTCCCACCCCGGAAGCGACAGATCGCTGCTTAACGGGTTCATAGAAAGAACGGTCTGTTCGTCATAGGCAAGCGCGTTTGCGCCGTCTGCCTGCTTGTGTTCAAGCTCGCTTCTCAGCCAATCGAACACGGGCATAAAGTTGTAGCAAATGCATTTAACGCCCGCTTTTCCGAGCCGCCTTACATTTTCACAATAGTTCTCGATAAGCTCTGGGGCGTTTGCTCTGCCGAGTTTAATATCCTCGGGCACGGGAACGCTCTCAACTACCTCAAATTCAAGTCCGTGAGCCGCCGCGTCCGCCTTTATTTTTTGGATGCTCTCGTTGCTCCAAATTCCGCCTGGTTTAATATCGTAAACCGCCGAAACGATACCCGTCATCGTCGGTATCTGGCTGATTTTTTCAAGGGTTACGGGGTCTGAATCCCCGTACCACCTGAATGTAAGTTTCATAGCTTTACCTCCGCTTTGTAATTTCTTTTGGTTCGGATTTATTACCGCTTGCCTACATTTTACAATAAAAATGATTGCAATAATATTGTTGATATTAACATAATATATTGCAAATATTATCACACCGTGTTATTATAAAGGCGGAGGGGTTTAATATGAGCAGTTTTACACCGTTTGCCGACGGCGATATATGTACCGCGCATACGATTCAGCAAAATCCTCGCCCTGAGGAGTTTAAAATACACACGCACTCCACAGCCGAAATTTTCTTTTTTATGCGCGGAAAGGGTATCTATCACATAGAGGGCAGCGAGTATCCGCTTAAAAGCGGCGACCTGCTTATAATGCGCCCTCTTGAAGCGCATTATATAGAGATAGACCAAAGCCGCGCCTATGAGAGAACCGTAATTAATTTCAGGCTAAATATGTTTGACTCGCTTTTATTGTCGGACGAGCTTACAAAGCCGTTTACGCAAAGAAAGCCTGGAAAATTGAATCTTTTTGAAAAGACGGATTTCAAATCGGAGCGTTACCTTGAATACATAAAAAATTTGGGCGGCAGGCGTAAAATTTCGCGGTTTGAGGCGGTATCAAACCTTTTGCCGCTTTTAAACGAAATACACACGGCGTTTTATAGCAGAGACGCCGAGCCGTATTCTGAGAGCGAGACGGTCGAATACCGCATAATACGCCACATAAACAAGCACCTGACGGAAAATATTTCATTGGACGAGATATGTAGCCGCTACTATATAAGTAAACCGCAGCTGTGCCGCGTTTTCAAAAAGGCGACGGGAACCACGGTTTGGGAATATATCACGCTTAAAAGGCTGATGTGCGCCCGCGATATGATTGCAAGCGGTGAAAAGCCCTCCGTTGTTTACACAAAATGCGGATTTAACGATTATTCGGCTTTCTACCGCGCGTATAAAGCAAAATTTTCCTGTGCGCCGAACGACACAGAAAGAATTTAATCAGCAAAAAATATCGGCGCCTGTCTTGAAAGACAGGCGCCGAATTAAATTGTATAACGAAGTAATAAGTCCAACCCGTATTATTAGAGAACGGTTGTATCGCCGTCAGCGGGCGTTTCTTCGTATGCGGGCGCATTTTCAGCTTTCAGCGCTTCATAAAATGCCGCCTTGGTAGCGGTTACGTAAGGAATTACGTAAAAACCTGCAAGACCGAAGGTAATTCCGCAAAGCAGATACCACGGAATAAAGCTCAGGTCAAGCACGAACAGGTCAGCCTTGTGACCGTCCATCATCTGACGGCTCGCCGTGATAGCCTCGTTCGGGGACATTTCGGGGTGATCCGCCAAAATGTAGCCTGTCATAGAATATGAATAAGCCTTAACGATTCCGGGAATTACGAAAAGAAGACTCCAAAGAAACGTGAAAACACTTTTAAGTATTCCTGCAAGACAGGTGGTTCCGAAATTGTTGAAGCCCTTGAACATATCGCCGAATTCGCATTGCCAATTCCTTATGATTTCAAGGAAAACAATAGCAAGACCTACTTCAAGAACGCCCGTAAGTATAAGCGGTCCGACATAAGTAACGCCTGCCGCGCCGAGTATAATCGAATTTACAAGCAACGTGCCGATGGCAATTCCCCATTTTCCCTGCAAGCTCTGTTTGGCGTGCGCCTTTAATTGTGCTCTTTCTACCATATAAACCCCTCCTGAAAAAATGTGAACTTAGACAAGTGAATTGCCTGATGTTCTAAGTTGATTATATACTATTTATATGCCTTTGTCAAAGCCTAATTATTATGGGCATTATGCCGTTTTCGGTTATGTCTATAACCGCATAGGACGGCTTGCCGTCGCGCGGCTGTGAGCAGGAGCCGGGATTCACTATATAAAGTCCGTCTTCATATAATATATTTGAGACGTGCGTATGACCGTAAAGCGCAATGTCGCACTCTCGGCTCTTTGCGGCGGATTTGAGCGGCGACATACTGAATTTAACGCTTAAAGTGTGACCGTGGCAGAAAAATATCTTTTTTCCGCCTATCTCGGCAAGGTCGGCGGCAGGATACTCCGAAAAAAAGTCGCAGTTGCCGCAAACTATGTGAAATTTTCTGTCGGGGAAGTCCGTCTTCACTTCGTCTATGTCACCCGTGTTGTCGCCTAAGAAAATAACGTTCTCGGCTTCGGGCTGGCTGTTTATTATTTTTCTCAGCACCGACGTATTGCGGTGGGAGTCCGACACAACAAGTATTCGCATAAGTTTCACCTTTTCTTCTATAAACGGTTTTTTTGTCATATATTTTACAGGGGGTATTTTTATGGCAAATATAGATAAACAAAAGCTGTTAAACGCAATCGCCTCATCATACGGCGGCAAGGTAGACGAAAAAAAGCTGGGCAATGCCGCGCAAAGCGGAGATGTATCCGCGCTTCTTGGCGCTCTGCCCGAGGAGGACAGAAAAAAGCTGTTAAGCGCGCTCTCGGACAAAAAAGGTTTATCCGCACTCCTCAGTAATGAAAAAACCAAGTCAATTATAGATTCATTTTCCAAAAAAAGCAAGTAGCAAAGAAATTAAAAGAGAAAGGAACTATGCAAAATGGACGACCTGAGTGAAAAATTAGCCGATATTCTCAACGACCCCGAAAGTATGAACCGCGTGCGCCAAATGGCGGAAAGTCTGCTCGGTTCGGAACAGCAGGAGCAGCAGCCGCCGCAGCCAGAAGACGGCGGTATGATGCCGTCGGGCGACGAGATAAAAACCATAATGAGCGTAATGTCAATGCTGAAAGACACAAAAACCGACGCAAGGGCTCAGCTCCTCAATGCGCTCAGACCGCATCTCAGCGAGCCTCGGCGCGAAAAGGTCGATACGGCAATCAAAATAATGCGGCTGATAGAAATTCTGCCGTATATAAAGGAAAGCGGACTTCTTAACTTTATGCTTTGAACAGTCAGAGGGTGTTACGGGTGGCAGATATGCAACAAAACGATTTTATGAGAGACAGCCGCGAGGCGGTAGAGCGTATGCGCGAGATGAACGCGCGCTCAAAATTTCAGGACAGCGGTTCGCACCGTATGCCGCCCGTTCCGCCTTTTGTAAAGATACCTAATAACCGCCAAGCCGAGCAACGCCCAAGCGCCGAAGACCGCGCCCAAAAACCGCGGCAAAACACCGCGCCGCCGAAAAACAGCGCACCGAAGACAGCCGCTCCGCAAAGCAACGGTAATTCTCTGCTCGGAATACCGTTTTTAAACTCTCTCGGCAAGGATTCCGATGCCACGCTCATTCTCGGTCTTTTGCTGATACTTTTCAGCGAAAAGGCGGATAAACTTCTGCTGTTCGCCCTTGTATATATACT